>NZ_JAAGPE010000264.1:0-12887 GCF_017104605.1 Burkholderia sp. Ac-20384
TCGACGCGCGCGACGCATGGTGGATGCCGGTCGCGCCGAATGCGCACGAAGCCGCGTTCCCCGCGCGCGTGGCCGTGTGTACGGCGCTGCCCGGCGTGCCGTCCGATCCGGTGGTGGTCGATGCGATCCGGCAGGCCGCGCGCTGGCTTGAAGAAGCCGGCTGCATCGTCGAGGAAGTGGCGCCGCCGCGGATCGCCGAGGCGTGCGATCTGTGGCTTGACCTGGTGACCAACGAAGCACGCAGCGGCCTCGGCGACGTGATCATGCAGCACGGCGATGCGGCGATCCGCACCGCGTTCGCGAGCCAGCGCCGTCTCGCGACGCCGCTCGACCTCGAGGGCTACATGAACGGCCTCGCGCGGCGCACCGCGCTGCTGCGCGACTGGCAGCAGTTCTTCGTGCGCTATCCGCTGCTGCTGATGCCGGTGTCGTGCGCGCAGCCGTTCGCGATCGACGCGGATCAGCACGGCGACGACGCGATGCGCGCGATCGTCGAGCGCCAGGGGCCGCTGCTCGCAACTGCGCTGCTCGGGTTGCCGGGGCTGTCGGTGCCGACCGGCATCCGCGCTGGCGTGCCGACCGGCGTGCAGCTCGTCGCCGGACGCTTCCAGGAAGCGCTGTGTCTCGCCGCGGGCGAAGCGATCGAGGCACGCGCGGGCATCTTCACGCCGATCGATCCGGTCACCGGGTCGTGATCCGCGACTTTTCACGAGGAAACGCATGAATCAACCGACATTCGAAGACTGGCAGGCCCGCGCGGCCGTGCTGCGGGTTGAAGGGCGCGCGTTCATCGACGGCGACGCGCGCCACGCGCACACCGGCGCGACCTTCGCCTGCGTGAGCCCGATCGACGGCGGCGTGCTCGCGCACGTGGCCGATTGCGGTGCCGACGACGTCGACCTCGCGGTGGCGGCCGCACGCCGCGCGTTCGACGTCCGGAGCTGGGCCGGCATGAACCCGCGTGCGCGCAAGGCCGTGCTGCAGCGCTGGGCCGCGCTGATGCGCGAGCATCTCGACGAACTCGCGCTGCTCGAGACGCTCGACACCGGCAAGCCGATCGCCGATACCACGGCGATCGACGTGCCGGCCGCCGCGCATTGCGTCGACTGGTATGCGGAGGCGATCGACAAGGTCGGCGGCGAAGTCGCGCCGGTCGACCATCATCTGGTCGGGCTCGTCACGCGCGAGCCGATCGGCGTCGTCGCGGCCGTCGTGCCGTGGAATTTCCCGCTGTTGATGGCCGCGTGGAAATTCGCGCCGGCGCTCGCGGCCGGCAACAGCGTCGTGCTCAAGCCATCGGAGAAATCGCCGCTCACCGCGATCCGCGTGGCGCAACTCGCGTGCGACGCGGGCGTGCCGCCCGGCGTGTTCAGCGTCGTGCCGGGCGGTGCGGAGCCGGGCAGGGCGCTCGCGCTGCATCGCGACGTGGACTGCATTGCGTTTACGGGGTCGACGCGCACGGGGCAGCAGATCATGGCGTGCGCCGCGCAGTCGAACCTGAAGCGCGTGTGGCTCGAACTCGGCGGCAAGTCGCCGAACATCGTGCTGCGCGATTGTCCCGATCTCGACCGCGCCGCGCAGGCGGCCGCCGATGCGATCTTCTTCAATATGGGCGAAGTGTGCACGGCCGGCTCGCGCCTGCTCGTGCATCGCGACATCAAGGACGCGTTCGTCGCGAAGCTGGTCGATGCGTCGCGGCGTTTCGCGCCCGGGCATCCGCTCGATCCGTCGGTGACGATGGGAGCGATCGTCGATCGCACGCAGCTCGATCGCGTGATGGGATATATCGGGGCCGGGCGCGACGAAGGCAAGCTCGTCACGGGCGGCGCGCGCGTGCGCGAGGAGACGGGCGGGTTCTATGTCGAGCCGACGGTGTTCGAGGTGAAGCCCGACGCGAAGATCGCGCGCGAGGAGATTTTCGGGCCGGTGCTGTCGGTGATCGTGTTCGACGAAGTCGACGAGGCCGTGCGGATCGCCAACGACACCGAGTATGGGCTGGCCGCGGCGGTCTGGTCCGCCGATCTTTCGACGGCGCACTCGGTGGCGCGCCGGCTGCGCGCGGGCACCGTGTGGGTCAACTGCTATGGCGATGGCAGCGACGACATGAACTTCCCGTTCGGCGGTTACAAGCTGTCGGGTAACGGCCGCGACAAGTCGCTGCATGCGCTCGACAAGTACACCGAGCTGAAGTCGACGGTCGTGCGGTTGTAATGTCGTGCGCGACGCGCGGCCAGGCCAATGAGGCCGCGCGTCGCACGCATCCGGATGGGCGGCTTACTGCTCCGCCTTCTCCACATCCGGCGTCTCACCCAGGAACCCGCCGCTCTGGTGCGTCCACAGCGCCGCATAAATACCACCGGCCTGCAGCAGCTGCTGGTGCGTGCCTTCTTCGACGATGCGCCCTTCGTCGAGCACGATCAGCCGGTCCATCGCCGCGATGGTCGACAGCCGGTGTGCAATCGCGATCACCGTCTTGCCGTGCATCAGGCCGTCGAGGCTGCGCTGGATCGCGACTTCGACTTCGGAATCAAGCGCACTGGTGGCCTCGTCGAGCACGAGGATCGGTGCGTCCTTGAGCATCACGCGCGCGATCGCGACGCGCTGCCGCTGGCCGCCCGACAGCTTCACGCCGCGCTCGCCAACCTCGACGTCGTAACCGCTGCGGCCGTGACGATCGCGCAGCCGGTCGATGAACTCGGCCGCTTCCGCGCGCACGGCCGCGTCGTGCATCTCGCGCTCGGTCGCGTCCGGGCGCCCGTACAGCAGGTTCTCGCGCATCGTCCGGTGCAGCAGCGACGTATCCTGCGTGACCATCCCGATCGCGCTGCGCAGGCTGTCCTGCGTCACGTGCGCGATGTCCTGCCCGTCGATCCGGATCGTGCCGCCGCCCACGTCGTAGAAGCGCAGCAGCAGGTTCACGAGCGTCGACTTGCCGGCGCCGGAACGGCCGATCAGGCCGATCCGCTCGCCGGGCCGGATCGTCAGGTTCAGCCCGTCGAACACCGCGCGGTCGTTGTCCTCGTGCGCGAACTGCACGTTGTCGAACACGATTCCGCCGCGCTGCACCGCAAGCGGCTTCGCATCGGGCGCGTCGACCACGCTGTGTACCTTCGTCAGCGTGTTGATGCCGTCCTGGATCGTGCCGACGTTCTCGAACAGCTCGGTCATCTCCCACATGATCCAGTGCGAATAGCTCGACAGGCGCAGCGCCATCGCGATCACCGCCGCGACGACGCCCGCGCTCACTTCGCCGTGCATCCACAGAACCAGCGCGAGGCCGGTCGAGCCGACCAGCAGCAGCGTCGACAGCAGGTGGTTGACGACCTCGAACGCGCTGACGAGCCGCATCTGCGCGTCGCCGGTCGCCTTGAACGCCTCCATCGCGCGGCGCGCGTGGTCGGCTTCGCGCCGCGTGTGCGAGAACAGCTTCACGGTCGTGATGTTCGAATACGCGTCGGTGATGCGGCCCGTCATCAGCGCGCGCGCATCGGCCTGGCGGCTGCCGACGGCACCGAGGCGCGGCACGAAATACGCGCACGCGAGGCCGTAGCCGAGCGCCCACAGCGCGAGCGGGATCATCAGCCGCCAGTCGAAGCTGGCCGCGAGCGCGAGGATGCCGATCAGGTACGCGGCGACGCCGATCACGACGTCGACCGACATGAACAGCGCATCGCGTACCGCGAGCGCGGTCTGCATGATCTTGGTCGTCACGCGGCCGGCGAATTCGTTCGCGTAGAACGACAGGCTCTGGTCGAGCATCAGCCGGTGAAACAGCCAGCGCAGCCGCATCGGGAAGTTGATCGCGAGCACCTGGTGCTTGACCATCGTATGCAGCGCAATCAGCAGCGTACTGCCGGCGAGGATCGCCGCGAACCCGACGAGCGTGCCGAAGTGCCGGCCGCCGAACTCGGCCGGCGTCGCGGATGCGAGCCAGTCGACCACGCGGCCCATCATCGCGAACAGCGCGGCTTCGTACGCGGCCAGCGCGGCCGACGTCAGCGCGATCAGCAGGATCCAGCTGCGCGCGCCTTTCGTACACGCCCAGACGAACGAGAAGAATCCGCGCGGCGGTGTGACGGGATCTTCGAGCGGGAAAGTCGGCAGGCGCCGTTCAAACCACGAAAACATTGAAACCTCTCCTTGATGCGGCCACGCCGACCGGCGCGGCCCGTATTGCCTGTTTCATGCGCGACGCCTGCGAAGGCGTCGGCGCGTTGCACACGTGTTCACTGCGCCCGGATCCACGCTTCGATCGGGCCGAGCGTGCCCGGTGCATACGCGTCGCGCCCGAGCGCCATGTACAGCCACTGCTTCCACGTCGGCCAGTCGGACTCGAGCTGGTAGTCGAACCAGCCGGCGCGCAGCAGTGCATGCGTTGCATCGGGCACGACCACCACGCGCCGGTGGGGCTGGTTCGCGAACGCATGCGTGTAAGTGTTCGCCTCGTCGACCGGATCGACATTGCGGTCCTGCGCGCCCCACACGGCCAGCACGGGCCCCTGCATGGTCGCGAGCGCCTGTGATGAATCTTCCCGGTAGTTGCGCGCGATGAAGCCGAAGCGGCGCGGCTCGATGTCGGGGCGGCGACGCGGATCGGCCGGCACGTCCGCCTGGCCGAAGATCGCGTCGTTGACGCGCCGCTCGGCGGCCAGTGTCGCATCGATTCGATCCGGCTGCAGGCCGGTTGCCTGGAGCTGCTGTCGCGTGAGGTAGGTGCCTTGCCGGCGCCAGCTGACGGCGCCGCCGACGATCACCGAGAACGCGGGCCGCACCGCATTCGCGACGCGCGGAATCACCCAGCCGCCTTGCGAGAAGCCGAGCAGGCCGATTTTGGGCGCGGGCCCGACGGCGGCGCGCACGCGCGCCATCGCGGCGATCGCTTCGTTCGCGCGGTCCTGCATCGATTGCGCGAGCCAGTCGCCGCCGCTGCGGCCGGTGCCCTGCTTGTCCCACGCGAATACGCCGATGCCGGCGTCGAGCAGGCTGTTGACGAGCGGCAGCATCGCGTCGTCCGAGAAGCGAGTGCGCGGCCCGTCGCCGTGGACGAGCAGCACGATCGGCGCATCGGGCGCGTGGGCCGGCAGCGCGAGCGTGCCGACGAGGTCGGCGTCGCCGGCGCGGAATACGAGCGTCGACACCTCGGCGCCCTTCAGCTCGAAATCGGACAGGCCGCGCAACACGACTGCGCCCACCGCGGCCAGCAGGAGCAGGACGAGCGCAATGCCGGCAATGACGATACGTTTCAAGAGGCCCTCGGAGCGGTGGCGTGAGCGGAGGTCGCAGGCGGCACGTACGCATACGGGAACGATGCCTTGACGCCTGCGGGACGTCGCCACGATAATAGATCGACTAATCAGTCTAATAAAGATTTGAGCAAACGTCGAGCACGGAGTTCCTGTTGAGAAAGATCGACCCTGAAAAAGTGGAAGCGAAGCGGCGCCAGATCCTGGATGCCGCGATCGACTGTTTTGCGCGCGACGGCTTCCATGCGACGTCCACCGCCGCGATCTGCAAGGCGGCCGGCATGAGCCCCGGCAACCTGTTTCACTACTTCCCGACGAAGGCGGCGATCATCGAGGCGATCGCGCAGGATGACCAGCGCGAAATGGCCGAACTGTTCGCGCGGCATGCGGATGCCGACGACGCGCTGGCCGCGATCGAGGAGATCGCGCTGGCATTGATGGAATTGTCGAGCGATCCCGTCTACGCGCGCATCAGCGTCGAGACCGCGGCGGAGGCGACACGCAATCCGGACGTCGCCGCGCTGTTCGCGGCGAACGAGGCGCAGGTGAAAGGGCGAATGGTTGCGTTGATCAAGCGCGGCGTCGCGCAAGGGAAGATCGACGGAAACCTGAAACCCGATCTCGTCGCGACGTGGGTGCTCGCGCTGGCGGAAGGGGCGGTCTGCCGCGTCGTGTTCGAGCCGGGATTCAAGCCGCGCGCGCACCGGGCGATGCTGCGGACGATCATTCAGCGGATGCTGAAGTCGCAGTAGGCATGGCGGTGCCGGTTTGGCGCACGCCACGCCACGCCGGGTTCGGGCGTTATCCGAACCGGGCGCGCGCATTGGGCGTCGAGCGCGGACGGGGCGCCGGGCAGGGCACAGATCGCGCCCTTAAAAAATCCCTTGACTGTCTATCTATGAGTAGATAAAGTTCGCTCCATGGAAACGAAACCGACCGTCCGCGAACAGATTCTCGACCACGCGATCACGCTGATGATGCTGCGCGGTTACAACGGCTTCAGCTATCGAGACCTGTCCGACCTGGTGGGCGTGAAGACGTCGAGCATCCACTACTACTTCCCGTCGAAGGACGACCTCGTACTGGAAGCGGTGTCGGTCTACAGCGACGACGTCCTCTCGGCCATGCGGGCGATCGATCCGGCGCTGCCGGCCGACGTGAAGCTGAGCCTGTACACGAAGATGTTCGGCCGCACGCTCGGCGACGGCAACATGATCTGCCTGTGCGGGATGCTGGCGGCCGATATCGAATCGTTACCGGAGAACGTGCGGCAGGCCGTGCAGGCGTTCTTCAAGGCCAACGAGAGCTGGCTCGCGGAATTGCTGGCGCAGGGCGCGAAGGAAGGCACGCTGCAGTTCAGCGGCAAGCCCGACACGGCCGCGCGCACGTTGTATGCGGCGTTCCAGGGCAGCGTGCTGGCCAGCCGGCTGTTTCACACGCGGGCGCGTCTCGAGGATGTCGAGGCGGTCTGGAAAACGCGGTCCTGACGGACGGCGCATGCAGTCAGGCGGTTCGCCGCCTTTTGTTGGGTTTTGATATCTATCTGGTAGTAGATAGATTTTTTGGGCGGATGGATCAACCATCTGCATTTTTTGGGGATGTTTATCTATCTATAAGTAGATAAACAAATGCGACACCGGCTGCCTGGCAGCCGGCAAGCGGTCCCGGGTTGGAAGGCTGTTTCACTCACTGATGGAAAAGGAGTCTGTCATGTCGATCGAAAAAGTGCTGTACCGCGCCCATGCAAAAGCCACCGGCGGCCGTGACGGCCGTGCGACGGTGCCCGAAAGCGGCCTCGACCTGAAGCTGACCACGCCGCGCGAGCTCGGCGGCGCGGGCGGCGCAGGCGTGAACCCCGAGCAACTGTTCGCCGCCGGCTACAGCGCGTGCTTCATTGGCGCGATGAAGTTCGTCGCGGCGCGCGACAAGATCGCGATGCCCGCGGACGCCGCGATCGAAGGCAGCGTCGGCATCGGCGCGATCCCGAACGGCTTCGGCATCGAAGTCGAACTGAAGATCTCGCTGCCGGGCCTCGACCGCGATGTCGCGCAGACGCTGATCGATCGCGCACACCTCGTGTGCCCGTACTCGAACGCGACGCGCGGCAACATCGACGTCACGCTCACGCTCGCCTGATCGTACGCATTCCGAATCACCCAACGTCATACCGTCATTCACCGATTGAGCCAAGGAGTTACACCATGAAGATCGTCAAGCCGCTGCTGATCGCTGCCGCTGTCGCCGCCGCACTGTCCGTCACGACCACCGCGTTCGCCGCGGGCGCCGGCGCCGAAGCCGTCCGGCCGGATGCGACGACGAGCGCCTTCCTCGCCGCGCTGAACGGCCAGAAAGGTCCGGGCCTCGAAACGCTGAGCCCCGCGAAGGCGCGCCAGGTGCTGGTCGATGCGCAGAACGGCACGAAGGTCGACCTGTCGGGCATCGACGTGTCGAACCGCACGATCGAACAGGACGGCTTGTCCGTGCCGGTCACGATCGTCCGCCCGCAGGGCGCGACGGGCACGCTGCCGGTGTTCGTGTTCATTCACGGCGGCGGCTGGGTGCTCGGCGATTTCCCGACGCATGAACGTCTCGTGCGTGATCTCGTCGTGCAATCGGGCGCCGTCGCGGTGTTCGTGAACTACACGCCGTCGCCGGAAGCGCATTACCCGGTCGCGATCAACCAGGCGTACGCGGCGACGAAGTGGGTGGCCGCGCACGGCGCGGAGATCGGCGTCGACGGCAGTCGTCTCGCGGTGGTCGGCAACAGCGTCGGCGGGAACATGGCGGCCGTGGTGGCGCTGATGGCGAAGGACAAGGGCGGCCCCGCGATCCGCTTCCAGGGGCTGATGTGGCCGGTGACGGACCATAACTTCAACACGGGGTCGTACAACGCGTATCAGCAAGGGCACTTCCTGACGCGGCCGATGATGAAGTGGTTCTGGGACGCCTATACGAAGAACGAAGCGCAACGCAACGAGATCTACGCGTCGCCGCTGCGCGCAAGCACCGCGCAGCTGAAGGGCCTGCCGCCCGCGCTGATCCAGGTCGCGCAGTTCGACGTGCTGCGTGACGAAGGCGAAGCGTACGGCCGCAAGCTGGACGCAGCCGGCGTCGACGCGACGACCACGCGCTACGACGGCACCATTCACGATTTCGGCCTGCTGAACGCACTGGCCACGGATGCGCCGACGAAGGCCGCGACGAAGGCGATGGCGAATGAAATCGCGACGCGGTTGAAGTAAGCGGTGGTTCTCACACGCGCCGCGCTCGACGCGGTGCGCGTGAGAAGACTCGGCGGCGGGCACATGCCCGCCGTTTTCGCATGCGGCCGGCGGGCGGGATGCGAAAGCGCCGCCGCGCGCCGGCGACTATCCCGCGTCGGTCCGGCGCGGCTGTCCGGGGGCCTGCGCATGCAGCAGGCGTGCGATCGCCGCGCGCAGCTTGTCGCTCGGCACCGGCTTGTGCAGCAGCACGAACCCGCCGTGCTTCAGCCGGCCGGGCCGTCGCGCGGTCGTGTCGCCCGTGATCAGCATCGCGGGAATCGCCGTGTTGTACTCGTCGCGAATCCGCGCGATCGCACCGATCCCGTTCTGGTCGCCGTGCAGGTGCAGGTCGCAGATCAGCAGGGTCGGCCGGACGTCGCACGATGCCAGGCACGCGATCGCGTCGTCGACCGACGCGGCCGTGACGACCTGGTAGCCCCAGCGTTCGAGCAGCATCGACATGCCGACGCGAATCGCGCTTTCGTCGTCGATCACGACCACGAGGTGCGCGGCGGCAGTGGCCTCGTCGACGGCGATCTCGTCGGCGGCGACGCTCGGCTGCACGGCCGTGTCCAGCCGCACCAGCTGCAGCTCGAAGCACGAGCCCCGCCCGGGTTCGGAGCGCAGCGTCAGCGGACAGTCGAGCAGCCCCGCGAGGCGCCGCACGATCGCCAGCCCGAGGCCCACGCCCTGTTCGGATTCGCTGCCGCGATGGCGCAACTGGTAGTAGTCGTCGAATACGCGGGCCTGCTGGTCGGCCGGAATGCCGCGCCCGGTGTCGATGAATTGCAGGCGCACGTGCTGGTGCGTGCGCCTGCAGCCGACGACGATGCGCCCGGCGTCGGTATAGCGCACCGCATTCGACAGCAGGTTGCGGGCGATGCGCTCGATCAGCACCGGATCGGAATCGACGACTGCGGTGCTGCGCACGTACGACAGCGACAAGCCTTTGCCGTGCGCATCGGCGGCGACTTCGCGGCACACGCGCTCCAGCACCGCGCCGATCGCGAACGGCCGGCGATGCACGGGCACGACGCCCGCGTCGAGCCGCGAGATGTCGAGGATCGCGGTGAACAGCGCGTCCATCGCGTTGACGGACTGGTCGATGCGATCGACGAGCAGCGTGCCGTCGGCCGGCATCGGGACGTGACGTAACGCGCCGACGAACAGGCTCAACGCGTGGACCGGCTGGCGCAGGTCGTGGCTCGCGGCCGCGAGAAAGCTCGACTTGACGTGCACGGCCTCGGTGGCGAGATCCTTTTGGCGCCGGAAGTTCTCGGCCAGCTGCGCGGCGCGCTGGCGTTCGCGTTCGGCGATCCGTTGCGCGCGGATCAGTTGCAGCTGCATCTCGATCTGGTCGCGGAATTCCTCGACGAGCCGGATGTAGCGCTCCGAATACGCATTCTCCTTGCAGTCGAGCAGGCAGATCGTGCCGAACGGCGTGTTGTCGGGCCAGCGGATCGGCAGGCCGAGATACGAGACCATGTTGACGCGCAGGTCCGGATTGTTGCGCCACTGCGCCGATTGCCGCGCATCCGGCACGACCAGCGTAGTGCCGCTCGCGATGACCGCTTCGCAGTAAAGTCCCGAGCCGTGCAGTTCGGCCGATTCGCCCGGATAGAACGGGTTGCCGGTGTTGCGGCTCGCCACCAGCACCTGGATGTCGCGGCCGACGTTGCGCATGATCAGCCCGGCCGGCACGCCGACGATTTCCGCCATCAGGTCGACGAGGCGCTGCCAGCGCGCGATCACGTCGGCGGCGAGGTCGAACGGGACTTCATGGTCGGCCGGCGCTTCCGGCGTCTCGTCGACACGCGTCATGCGCACGCTCCTCGAACGGGCGGGGAAGATGAGGGAAATTTAGGCGTTCCGCGCCGGCAAGGCAATGTCGCGACGCGAGCAGGCGCCGGATCAGATGAGACCGGCCTTCCTGCCGGCCGCCGCGGCCTGGGTGCGGTTGATGACGTTCAGCGCCTTGAAGATCGCGGTGATGTGCGCCTTGATGGTCTTTTCGGACAGCCCCAGCTTGTCGGCGATGACCTTGTTCGGCACGCCTTCCGCGAGATAGCGCAGCACTTCGATCTGGCGTTGCGTCAGCATCGAACCGCGTGCCGCAGCGGCGCCGTCCGGATGCTGCAGCGCGGGGTCGTCGAGCACGAGCGGCGGGACGTAGCGTTCGCCGTTGAGTGCGATCCGGATGGCGGACAGCAGCGTGCGCGGGCTGGCGGATTTCGGCACGTAACCCATCGCGCCCTGCGCGAACGCACTGCGCACGGCGCCGGGATCCTCGGACGACGACAGCACGATGACCGGGAGCCCGGGGCGCATCGTCGCGAACACGGCGAGCGCGTCGAGGCCGTCCATGCCCTGCAGTTTCAGGTCGAGCACGATCGCGTCGAGGTCGGCGTGCGCGTCGAGCAGCCGCACCGCGTCATCGGCGCTGCTTGCCTGGACGACGACCATGTCGCCATCACCCTGGCGCAACAGCATCTCCACGCCGTCGCGCAGGATGGCGTGATCGTCGACGATCAGGATTTTCATGAGGACGATTAAATAAGGAAAGCCGGGGCCGGCCCGGCAAGAATGTACCGGATTGTACAAGACGAAAGTCTTAATACTAAAGTCGTGTTTATCCGGCAATTGTCTTGCGTCTAACGTCGCGTTTACATTCGGCGAAATATCGCCGAGACTCAATCACGACAGTTTGCAATGCAGGCTGGCCCGGGCGCGCGGTGCGACGCATCGCGCAGCATCGCTGCAATGCGCACGGCGACACGTGCGGCCGTGCCCGTGTTGCGTGGCAGCGCGATGCACGCGTGCAATGCGCGTCATATCGCCATGATCGATTTCGCACGTTCGCATCAGACAAAAGAAATAACGGTTCGTAATATCCGGATTATCGGCACGCAATTTGACGGCGAATCATTGATCCTGATCGCGCAGGAATCGAGGTGAACGATGAAGGTTGCCAACGACAGTGATGCAATGTGGGAATTGAACATGTCTTATCTGTGGCTTGCGCAGCGACTGCTGCAGTCGGATCGCGCATCGGGCATGTTCCGTCTGGGCGTGACCGCTGACGTTGCCGCTGCGCTGGCCGCGTTGTCGATGAAGCAGATGAACGATCTTGCGTCGGCGGGGCAACTGATCTGCGCACTGCGGCCGAGCCGGTACGGCGTGCTGTCGGCGTTGACCCGCGCGACGCCGCCGGTCGATCTCGTGCGCGTGCATACCGCGATGGCGCTGGCGGGCCTCGCGCTTCCCGACGAGGAAACATCGTGAGCGGCCGGGCCGGGCGGCATGGCCTCGCGGACGACGTGCAACTGACGATGCACGCGGCGGCGCTGATCCGGCTCGGCGCGCGGCTGCAGATGCTGGAGATCGAGTGCGCGCTGCCACGCGAGCATCTCGTGCGCCTGTATCGCGAAGTGCGCGGCGTGGCAGCGCCGAAGGGGTTGCTGCCGTCGTCCATCGACTGGTACATGACGTGGCTCGCGAACATTCATGCATCGCTGTTCCACAACATCTACCGATTCCTGCGCAACCAGGCGGGCTGTCCGCGACTCGAGGCGCTCGTCAAGGCCTATACGCTGTACGCCGAACAGGGCGATGCCGCGCGTCGCGCGCTGCCGCTGGACCTGACACGCGCGTGGATGCTGGTGCGCTTCGTCGACGCCGGCATGCTTGACATCGCCCGGTGCCGGGATTGCGGCGCGGCGTTCATCACCTATCGCTACGCATTGCGCCGCCATCCCGTCTGCGTCGCCTGCCGGTTGCCGGCGCGTGCCGGCAAGCGCGCCGTCGCGGCGCCGCAGCGCGCGACCGCCGACACACGTCACGCTCGACGGCAGGATGCACGCACCGTCGTCGTCGCCTGTCGGGATGGCTCGACCACCACGGGCGGCGCATCGGGAGAACGGCATGCAGTCTAGCGGGGCAGGTGCGGCCGACGCGGGTGCCGCGCGGCCCGCAACGACCGGCGTCGGTTCGGGCTGTGCGCCGGACGGCGGCGAACGCGAACGCTTCGCGCGCGCATTGCGCACCGGGCCGGCAACGTGAACCTCCGGGGCCTCTCGATCCGGCAGCGGATGCGGGCCGGCTTCGCGCTCGTCGTGATGCTGACGGCGGTGGCGTGCGGGACGAATCTGCGGGAAAGCTATCGGCAATACCGGCAAGGCTATCTCGACCTGCGCGATTTCGCGCTGGTCGAAAGCGCGATGATCGCGTCGAACCGGATTTCGGCCGAGCGCTGGCCGGCCAACCAGTGGCTGGCGCTGCGGCGGCGCGACGCCACGACGCAGGTGCAGGCGGTGCGCGACGCGAGGGCGCGTTCGGATCAGGCGCTCGATGCGCTGCGAGACGATCTCGCGCAGGCGGCCGC
>NZ_JAAGPE010000265.1:0-12800 GCF_017104605.1 Burkholderia sp. Ac-20384
CGCGCCGGCCCGCCAGCGATGCGCAGCCGCTCGTCGCCACGCCGCGCGACGACAATCACCGTGCAACGGCCCCCGCGAAGGCGGCGGACGCCGGCACCGCTCATTAACGGAGAAAGGCATGCAATTCGACAAGCGCGCCTGGCTCGACAAGATCAAGCAGATGTTCGCGGGCTTCGACCGCCCGCTCGCCCTCATCGTGTTCCTGCTGCTGTGCGTCGGCATCGTCACGCTGTACAGCGCGGCGATCGACATGCCGGGTCGCGTCGAGGACCAGTTGCGCAACATCCTGCTGACGTTCGTGCTGATGTGGGTGATCGCCAACATCCCGCCCACGACGCTGATGCGCTTCGCGGTCCCGCTCTACACGTTCGGGGTCGCGCTATTGATCGCGGTCGCGCTGTTCGGGATGACCAAGAAGGGGGCGAAGCGCTGGCTGAACGTCGGCGTCGTGATCCAGCCGTCGGAAATCCTCAAGATCGCGACACCGCTGATGCTCGCGTGGTACTACCAGCGCCGCGAAGGCGGGCTGCGCTGGTACGACTTCATCGCCGCGTTCGGGATCCTGCTGGTACCGGTCGGGCTGATCGCGAAGCAGCCCGACCTCGGTACGGGCCTGCTCGTGTTCGCAGCCGGCTTCTTCGTGATCTATCTCGCCGGCCTGTCGTTCAAGCTGATCGTGCCGGTGCTCGTCGCGGGCGTGATCGCGGTCGGCTCGATCGCCGTGTTCGAAGAGCGCATCTGCCAGCCCGAAGTGCAGTGGCCGCTGATGCACGATTACCAGAAGCACCGCGTGTGTACGCTGCTCGACCCGACTTCCGACCCGCTCGGCAAGGGCTTCCACACGATCCAGGCCGTGATCGCAATCGGCTCGGGCGGTGTGCTCGGCAAGGGCTACCTGAAAGGCACGCAGGCACACCTCGAATTCATTCCGGAGAAGCACACCGACTTCATCTTCGCGGTGTTCTCCGAGGAATGGGGGCTCGCCGGCGGGCTCGTGCTGCTGACGCTGTACATGGCGCTGATCGCGCGCGGGCTCTATATCGCCGCGCAGGGCGCGACACTGTTCGGCCGCCTGCTTGCGGGCTCGCTCACGCTCGCGTTCTTCGTCTACGCGTTCGTCAACATCGGGATGGTGAGCGGCGTGCTGCCGGTCGTCGGCGTGCCGCTGCCGTTCATGAGTTATGGCGGCACCGCGCTCACGACGCTCGGCATCGCGATCGGGATGATCATGAGCGTCGGGCGGCAGCGGCGGTTGATGAAGAGCTGACCGCGCGACACGCACCGCACCAAGAAAAACGGCGCCTCGGCGCCGTTTTTTTCGACCGCGCAAAGCGATCGCGGCCGCACTTCGCCGCACCGCCCCCGCTCACGGCGGCGGTGTGTGCGCCCCGCCCGGCTCCGCGCCGGCACCCGATGCCGGCCCCTGCGCCTTCAGCCGCGCACTCAGTTCCTTGAATTTCATCCCGGCCGTCTCGTCGCCCTGCGCGGCCGCCGCCGCGTAATACGCCCGCGCGATGTTCAGGTTCTGTGCGACCCCATCGCCGCCGCGCTCGTAGAACGACGCGGTCACGTACTGCGCGGTCGGCTCGCCGGCGTCGGCCGCCTGCTTGTACCACGTGAACGCCTGCCGGTTGTCGCGCGGCGTGCCGCGCCCGTCGAGGAACTGGTTCGCGAGCGACAGCTCGGCCTGCACATGCCCCTGCTTCGCCGCCCGCAGGAACCAGCGGTGCGCTTCGGCCGGATCGCGCGCGACGAACTCGCCGTCGTCGAACATCCGGCCGTACACGTACTGCGCGTGCGACATGTTCGCGTCGGCCGCGCGCTTCAGCCAGCGCAACCCTTCGTCGACGTTCGCGGTCACGCCTTCGCCGGTCAGCAGCATCATCGCGTAGTTGAATTGCGCGAGCCGGTCGCCGCGTTCGGCCGCGTCGTGGAACTGCACCAGCGCCGCACGATAATCGCCAGCGTTGTAGTCGGCGACCGCCGATTGCGTCTCGTGCGACGGATCGGGCTTCGCTTGCGGCGCGCCCTGCGCGGCGGCCGCGATCCACACGACCCACAGGCCAAGCATCGCGCCGACCTGCCCGCGCCGCCCGATCACGCCCCGCGCGCGCCCACGGCACGCGCCATCGCCACCGTTCATGACCGTACCTCCTGCAGCGCCTGCCGCGTGGCGCGCAACAGCCAGCTGACGTCGGCCGACAGCGTGATCATCCGGTAGCCGGCCTCGCGATACTGGCGCGCGGCCGCCGTATCGCCCGCGAAGATGCCGACCGCGACACCGGCCTGCCGGCCGGCCGCGAGCACGCGCGCCATCGCGGTTTCGACGTCCGGGTGACGGATGTCGCCAAGGTGCCCGAGGCTCGCCGCAAGGTCGGCCGGACCGACGAACAGGCAGTCGACGCCGGGCAGCGCCGCAATCCGCTCGACTTCGTCGACGCCGCGCGCCGATTCGATCTGCACGATCACCGCGACCTGCGCATTCGCCGTCTGCACGTAATCGCGGCGCATGCCGAACGCCGCCGCGCGCACCATGCCCGCGACGCCGCGCAGCCCGTCCGGCGAATCGGGCGACGGATAGCGCGTGAGCCGCACCGCATGTGCGGCGTCGTCGGGCGTCTCGATGGATGGAAACATCAGCGTGCGCGCCCCGGCATCGAGCGCGCGCTTCACGAGCCACGGCTCGCGCGCCGGCACGCGCACGACGGGTTCGCTCGGCAGATGGGCGGCGGCGATCGCGCGCAACTGCGATGCAACATCGCGGCTGTCGTTCGGCGCGTGCTCCATGTCGATGCAGAGCCAGTCGTAGCCGGCATGCGCGAGCGCTTCCGCGGCCGACTCGCTGCCGAGCGACAGCCACAGGCCGTACAGCGGCTCGTCGCCGTCGCGCAGGCGTTGTTTGAGGGAATTGGTGAGCGTGCTCATCGATACGGCCTCCTGGACGGAACGGCAATCGAACGGGACAAGCAACGGGCAAAGCGGAGCGCGACACGCCGGGCAGCGATGCACGGCGGCGCCAGGACCAGGCCCTGGAACGTTAGTCGGCCGTGGGCGGCCGATCTGACAGCGCCGGCCGCACGACTCGCGCACGGCAGCGTTTTTCGGCGCCACGCAACGATCATAGCGCGGCGTTACGCGAAATGTGGGAACGGACGGGGAGCGAGACGGGACGAGGCCGCGGGGTGCGGCGTCAGGCAGCCCGCGCCGGCTGGCGGGGCTGCCGGGAAGGCGGGATCAGCGGCCGGGCTGGCGCTCGACGTCGGCCCAGCAGTTCGGCGTTTCGTACAGGCGCACGCGCTCGAGCCGCAAGTTCACGCCGTAGTGCGCGTCGTACACGTTCGCGAGGATGTCGAACGCGATCGCCGCGAGGTTCTCGACGGTCGGGATCCGGTCGATCACGACCGTCTTGTGGTCGGCCATCTGCTCGAGGAACGAGCGTACGACCTCGTCGCGCGCGTAGACCAGGAACGCGTGGTCCCATTTGCCGACCAGGTGCTCCATCGCGAGCGCCTTCACGTCGGCGAAATCCATCACCATGCCGCGGTCGGGCGCCCCCTCGGTATCGACGAGATCGCCGCGCAGCGTGACTTCGAGCACGTAACGATGGCCATGCAGGTTCCGGCACTGGCTGCGGTGATCGGGAATGCGGTGGCCCGCGTCGAATTCGAGTTTTCGGGTAATCAGCACGATGTCAAAAGCCGGGGCTCAGGGAATGTTCAGATATTTGTGGGTCTGCATCGACAGCCGCCACTGCGGATGACGCTTGCACCAGTCGATCGCGAGCTTCGTATTGAGGTCGCGCGACGGGCCGTCCATCGGCTGGACGAGGAAATACTCGAAGTCGAGCTTCGCGTAGTCGGCCAGCCGCTGGTTGTCCTGCGGGATCACGACCTTCAGCTCGTTGCCCTTCGTGACGACGAGCGGCGCGTCGGCCTTCGGGCTCACGCAGATCCAGTCGATCGATTCGAGCACCGGCAGCGAGCCGTTGGTCTCGATCGCGATCTCGAAGCCGGCCGCGTGCAGCGCGTCGACGAGCGGCTGGTCGAGCTGCAGCATCGGCTCGCCGCCCGTGCAGACGACGAAGCGGTGCGCCTCACCCTCCGGCCACAGGCCGGCGATCGTCGCGACGAGCGCTTCGGCGTCCTTGAACTTGCCGCCGTTCTCGCCGTCGGTGCCGACGAAGTCGGTATCGCAGAAGCGGCACACGGCCTCCGCACGATCCTCTTCGCGGCCCGACCACAGGTTGCAGCCGGCGAACCGGCAGAACACGGCCGGCCGGCCCGCGTTCGCGCCCTCGCCCTGCAACGTGTAGAAAATTTCCTTGACCGCGTAAGTCATCGTCCTTCGTCCGGCTCGCGCCGCTCGTTGTCGATCAGAATCCGTTAATCACCAGGCGCTGCCGCTGCTGCCGCATCACAGCGGCGCTTCGGTCACCCGTTCGCCCTTCAGGTACGCCTCGTAGCCGCGCTTGCGCAGCTTGCAGGCCGGGCATTCGCCGCAGCCGAAGCCCCAGTCGTGCAGTTCCGCGCGCTCGCCCACGTAGCACGTGTGCGTCTCGATGCGGATCAGTTCGACGAGCGCTTCGCCGCCGAGCTGTTCGGCGAGCTGCCAGGTCTGCGCCTTGTCGAGCCACATCAGCGGCGTCTCGAGCACGACGCGCGTGTCCATCCCGAGGTTCAGCGCGACCTGCAGCGCCTTCATCGTGTCGTCGCGGCAGTCGGGGTAGCCCGAGAAATCGGTCTCGCACATCCCGCCGACCAGCACGCGCAGCCCGCGGCGATAGGCGATCGCCGCGGCGATCGTCATGAACATCAGGTTGCGGCCCGGCACGAACGTGTTCGGCAGGCCGTTCGCCGCCGTCTCGATCTCGATCGTGCGCGTCATCGCGGTATCACTGATCGCGCCGAGCACCGACAGGTCGATCATGTGATCGTCGCCAAGCCGGTCCGACCAGGCGGGAAAGTCACGCTTCAGCGCTTCGCGCACGCCTTCGCGACATTCGAGCTCGACGCGGTGGCGCTGGCCGTAATCGAAGCCGAGCGTTTCGACCGTCTGGTAGCGTTCGAGGGCCCATGCCACGCACGTGGCCGAGTCCTGCCCGCCGGAAAACAACACGAGCGCGCCGTCTTTAGCGTCTGTCCGAATCACCGTGAAACTCCGTGAATGTGTAGGCTCGCGTCGCGCTGCGCCCCGGGGCCGGCTGCCGCCGGGCGGCCCGACGCGTGCCGGCCTGGGCCGGCTCGACCAGTATAGGCAGCGCGATCGGCCGCGAACGCGGCGGTGCGCTTATACCGCCCATCGCGCGGCATCGTTGCCGCGCGCCACGACGCGCCATGCTGGCAGCCTGCCGTGCGCATGAAGCGATGCGCTAAGTTATTGAGCGGACACGGATTTTATCATGCCCTCACGAACACTGCCGGGCACGCCACCTCACGCCACTCATCACGCAAACCCCACCACAAACGAAAAACCCCAAGAACCTTCCGATTCTTGGGGTTTTAATTCTGGTGGCCTGGGTCGGAATCGAACCAACGACACGCGGATTTTCAATCCGCTGCTCTACCAACTGAGCTACCGGGCCAACGAAGAAGAGAAAGTATAGCGACCCTTCTTCACTTGAGCAAGTGCTTTCGCAAAATATTTTATATGGCGCCTTCGGACGGCTTCTTGCCGAGCTCGACACCGAGCTGCTTGAGCTTGCGATACAGGTGCGTGCGCTCGAGGCCCGTCTTCTCCGCGACACGCGTCATGCTGCCGTTTTCGCGCGCGAGGTGATATTCGAAGTACGCACGCTCGAACGCATCGCGCGCTTCGCGCAACGGGATGTCGAACGGGATCGCGGCGGTCTGGCCCGCGAGGCCGAGTGCCGAAGCCATGTCGTCGCCGAGCGTCGGCAGCGCGGCTGCGGACGCAACCGCCGCGGGCCCTGCCGCCTGCCCTGCACCGGCCTTCGCCGCCGCGTTCGCGGACACCGGCGCCGCACCGCGTGCGAGACCGTGCTCGACGGACTTCAGCAGCTTCTGCAGCGCGATGGGCTTCTCGAGGAAATCGAGCGCGCCGATCTTCGTCGCCTCGACGGCCGTATCGATCGTCGCGTGCCCGGACATCATGATCACGGGCATCGTCAGCAGCCCTTGCGCCGCCCACTCCTTGAGCAACGTCACGCCGTCGGTATCGGGCATCCAGATATCGAGCAGCACGAGATCGGGCGCCTGATTCAACCGGTATTCCCGCGCGGCCTGCGCGTTCTCCGCCGCCTCGACGACATGTCCTTCATCGCTGAGGATCTCCGAGAGCAATTCCCGGATGCCCATTTCATCATCTACCACCAGGATGGTTGCCATTTACGCTGCCTTTGTCTGCTCACTTGCTTTTGTCTTGGCGGGGGCCGCCCCGTCCTGCACGCCCGATTCGGCGCCTGGCGCATCGCTCGCCATCTGCAGGAACAGGATCGACACCTGCGCACCCTCGACGGTCTCGCCGTGCATGCGATTGCGCAGATCGATCCGCGCACCGTGCTCATCGACGATCTTCTTGACCGTGGCCAACCCCAGACCCGTGCCCTTCGCCTTCGTCGTCACATAAGGTTCGAACGCGCGGGTCAGGATGCGCGCCGGAAAACCGGGCCCGTTGTCGGACACGGTAAGACGTACCGCGACGCGCGTTTTGCCCTCGGCGTCGGGATCGCCATATTCTACTGTCTTGGTTTCGATCAACACACGCGGATGCGCCGACTCCGCGACCGAATCCTGCGCATTCTGCAGCAGGTTGTGAATCACCTGGCGCAGTTGCGTCGCGTCACCGCGTATCACCGGCAGCGACGGCGCGAGCTCGGCGACGATCGCGCTCTTGCCTTCGCCCACACCGTACAGCCCGAGCACCTCGCTCGCCAGTTCGTTCAACTGCAGATTCGAGAGCACGGCCGGCGGCGTGCGCGCGTATTCGCGGAAATCGTCGACCATCCGCTTCATCGCGGCCACCTGGTTGACGATCATCGTCGCGCCGCGCTTGAGCACATCGGCGTCGGGCGGTGCGAGCTTGTCGGACAGCTTCATCTGCAACCGCTCCGCCGACAGCTGAATCGGCGTCAGCGGATTCTTGATCTCGTGCGCGAGCCGGCGTGCAACCTCGCCCCATGCGACCGAACGCTGCGCGGAAATCACGTCGGAGATGTCGTCGAACACGACGACGTAACCGGATGTCTGCGGATCGTCGGCCTGCCCCTCGACCGTCGATACGAGGCGCGTGCCGCGCACGAGCAAAGTCAGCGGATCGGCTTCGCCCGGCACCTCGATCGCGAACTGCTGCTGCCAGTGGCCGCGATCGCCGCTGCCGCCGTCGGACGCCGCCTCACGATCGGCGAACGCCTTGCGCACCATCGCGCCGAACCCCGCGGCCACGCCGATCCGGTCGAGCGTCGTGCCGATCAGCGCGTTGAACGGCTGCCGGAAGATCCGCTCGGCGCCGCGATTGGCGGTCGTCAGCCGGAACTGGCGGTCGAGCACGAACACGCCGGCCGTCAGGTTCGCGAGGATGCTTTCGAGATACGTCTTCGAATGCTCGAGCGCGACGCGATTCTTCTCGACCGCGAGCCGCGCCTCGGACAACTGGCGCGTCATCGCGTTGAACGACTGCGTGAGGAAGCCGAGCTCGTCGCGCGTCTTGATCTCGCGCTTCGGCGTGTAGTCGCCTTCCGCGACCTCCTTCGTGCCCTGCGCGAGCAGGAACAGCGGCCGCGCGAGCTGCTGGCCGAGCGCGAGCGCAAGCATCATCGCGATGAAGGTCGCGAGGAACAGCGCGAGCGTCAGCGTGCCGATGTACATCTTGCGCAGCCCGGTGCGGCCGAGCGACTTTTCCTGGTACTCGCGATACGCGCGCTGCACGGCGTCCGCGTTGTGGGCAAGCGTCGGTGGCACCGGCTGCGTGAGCTGCAGGAAGCGTTCCGCCGGCTGCAGCAGCGACGTCGACGCATCGGGAATCGGCCGCACGACGCGCAACCGCAGCGCACCCTTCGCGCCGTGTGTGCGCGGGTCGCCGTCGACTTCACCCTCGATCGCCGCGTACGCACCGTGTTCACGCGCCTGGTTCAGCATCAGCGGCGTCGGCAGGTCGTCCGGAATCAGCGCGGCGAAATTGCCCGACGCCTGCGCGACGATGTGCAGGTCGGGCGCCGCCCCCGAGCCGCCACGGCTCGGCTCGACGATCGTCGCGTCCTGCACGCCGAACTGGTCGCGCAGCCGCAGCAACGTGAGCGTCGTGCCGTTCGTGTTCGCATCGACGCTCGCGAGCTGGTCGGACATCAGCCGCGCCTTCGTCTGCAGATCGGACAGCGAAGCATCGAGCATCCCGCGGCCGAGGTTCAGGCCGGCCGTCAGCGCCGTCTCGACGTTCACGTCGAACCACGACTCGATGCTGCGCGACACGAACTGATACGACACGATGTAGATGATCCCGCCCGGCACCACGCCGACGAGTGCGAAGAACACCGCGAGCTTCGCGAGCAGCCGCGTGCCGAACTTGCCCTTCCTCAGGCGCACGACGATCATCCCGATCAGCCCGAGCACCACGAGCAGGAACACGAGGGCGACGACGATGTTCGTCGCGTACAGCCACGAGTAGTAGCGATCGAAGAATTCGGTATTCGCGCTCGCGGCCGCGAGCAGCACGAGCAGCAGCAGCGCGGTGAGCGCGACTGTCGAGACGATCACGCGAACGAGGAGGCTCTTCCCGCTGGCCGCGCGGCGCACTTTATTTAGCACGTTCGGTCACCGTGAAGTTGAAGCGCTTCCAGTCCGACCCGAGCGTCCAGTCGCGGTTGTTCACGGCATCGACCTGGAACGGCTTCGGCATCAGCGCCGTATCGAGCTGCATCCGCACCGATGCCGTGTAGGTTTCACCGGAGCGCACCTGGTTGCGGTCGATCACGTGCCACGACGTGATGTGCCGGACGACCGCGAGCGCGTCCTTCAGCGAAGGGAAACCGAGCTGCAGGCCGCCCGTCGACACGCGATACTCGCGCGTGAGCGGCTGGAACGACAGGCGGATCGTCTGCGTCACCGCCACCGGCTGCTCGTCGAACCAGTACCAGCGCGCACGACTCAACTCGAAGTCGGTCGTGAAGTAAAGCGGAATGCCTTTGTTGACGGCATCCTCGAGGTTCGGGTTCAGTTCGAAATCGAAGCGGGCGTCGAGCGCCCAGCCGCTTCCGTCGGACTGGAGCGACGCGCGCTGCACGGCGATCGACTCGGCATGCGCCGGCCGGACGATGGCCAGGCACAGCGTCAACGCGACCATCAGGACGGCCGCGAGCCGAAGTGGAAAAAGGTGTTTGATCGTCACCGTTTCTGAAACCGCGCGTAGAAAAATCCGTCGTGATCGGTGTTCTGGTCGAGTGCGCCGGCGGCCGCCCCTCCCTGCACTCCGCCCGGCAGCAGCTGGCCGGGGGCGTCCAATCGTACCGCATCTTCACAGGCCGCTTCAAACCAGCGGGCCTGCCATTCGCCTTCTTCGGGGAAGACCGAACAGGTCACGTAAAGCAGTTCGCCACCCGGCTTCACGAGCGGCCACAACGCCGACAGGATGCGGCGCTGTTCTGCGACGAGCGCCGGGATGTCGGCCTCGCGGCGCAGCCAGCGAATGTCGGGATGCCGACGCACGATGCCGGACGCCGAGCACGGTACATCGGCGAGGATGCGGTCGAACGGGCGCCCGTCGTACCACGCGTCGGGTGCGCCCGCATCGCCGACACGCACGTCCGCTTCGAGCGACAGCCGCACGAGGTTCTCGCCGATCCGCGCCGCGCGTGCCGCATCGCTCTCCAGCGCGACGACTTCCGCATCGGCCAGTTCGAGAATATGGCCGGTCTTGCCGCCGGGCGCCGCGCATGCGTCGAGCACGCGCATGCCGTCGCGCGCACCGAGCCATTCGGCCGCGAGCTGCGCGCCGGCGTCCTGCACCGACACGACACCGTCGGCAAACCCCGGAATGCGATCGACCGGCAGCGCCGACGCGAGCCGCACTGCATGCCGGCCGATCGCGGTCGCTTCGATCCCGTTCGCGCGCAGCGTATCGAGATACGCGTCGACGCTCGCGCGGCGCGCGTTCACGCGCAACGTCAGCGGCCCCTGCCGCTCGCCGGCCGCGAGGATCGCCTGCCATGCGTCGGGCCATGCGCGCTTCACCGAATCGACCCACCACGCCCGGTAGTTCCAGCGTGCGACGACATCGTCCTGCAGCGCCGCGACGAGTGCGTCGCGCTCGCGCAGGAAACGGCGCAGCACCGCGTTGACCATCCCCTTCGCGAACGCGCATTCGCGGCGTGCGCCGATCACGGTCACGGCCTGGTCGACCACCGTGAACGCCGGATAGGCGGCCTCGTCCGCCGGGTCGAGCAGCAGCGCGAACGCACCGGCGAGCACCGCGTGCACGTGCGCGGGGGGCGCCTTGCTGATGAACCGGCCGATCAGCCAGTCCGCGCTGCCGAGGCGACGCATCGTCCGGTATGCGACGTCCTGTGTTGCCCCACGCGCGAGTGCCTGCGCACCGGACGGCATCTGCGCGAATACCGCCGAGAGTGCCGCCGGCAGCGCGGTGCCGCGCCGTACCGCATCGACCGCCTGCGCGGCCGCATCGAGGGCGAAGCCGAGCGAATCGGGCGCGAGATGCAGCGCGGACAGGCGCGCCGGGCGGCTGGAAGAAGACGGAGCGGTAGAACGGGTTCGTGTCATCGGAGCAGATTCGGCAAACAAACGCGGCAAGCGGGCACAGCAAATAAATGCGGCAAACGGCGGGATCGCGGTGCCTGCGGGCCCTGCGATCCCAAACCGGGCATTGTAGCGTGCGACGCTGCAGGCCCTTTGTCCCCTTTACGGCGCGCACAAATGAAACACCCCGCAGCGCAAAGCGTGCGGGGTGGCATGGCGGCTCCCGCGCGACAACTGCCGCACGGTGTGCCGTAGCTTTGGCTTAGTCGAAGCGACCGGTACGCGCCATCTCCATCAGGCGCGCAATCCGTTCCTCGGTGGCCGGGTGCGTCGAGAACAGATTCTGCAGGCCGCCGCCGTGCAGCGGATTCATGATCATCATCTGCGCGGTGGCCGGATGCTGCTCGGCTGCCTGGAACGGGATGCCCGCCGCATAGCGATGGATCTTGTCGAGCGCAGTCGCGAGCGACTGCGGATCGCCGGAAATCTGCGCGCCGCCGCGATCGGCCTCGAACTCGCGAGCCCGCGAAATCGCCATCTGGATCAGCGCGCCGGCGATCGGCGCGAGCAGCGCGACCGCGATACCCGCGATCGGGTTGGCCGGCCGGCCATTCTCGTCGCGCCCGCCGAAGAACATCGCGAAGTTCGCGATGGCCGAGATCGCGCCTGCCATCGTCGCGGTGATCGTCGAGATCAGGATGTCGCGATGCTTCACGTGTGCGAGCTCGTGCGCCATCACGCCGCGCATCTCGCGTTCCGACAGCACGCGCAGGATGCCCGTCGTCGCGGCGACTGCCGCGTGCTCCGGGTTGCGGCCCGTCGCAAATGCGTTCGGCGCATCCTCGTTGATCAGGTAGACGCGCGGCATCGGCAGGTTCGCGCGCGTGGCCAGCTCGCGCACCATCCGGTAGAACTGCGGCGCCGTGTTCTCGTCGACTTCCTGCGCGTTGTACATGCGCAGCACCATCTTGTCCGAGAACCAGTAAGAGAAGAAATTCATGCCGAGCGCGAACAGCAGCGCGATCGTCATGCCCCGCGAGCCGCCGATCATCCCGCCGATCACGATGAACAGGGCCGTGATCGCGGCCATCAGCATCGCCGTTTTGACCCAATTGAACATACCCACTCCTTATCCGTCAGGGGGCCCGCCGCGCATCAAAGGGCGCGGCGGAAAATTGTAAGCGATTTGTTAGATAAGGTCTTGCCGGAAAAATTCAATCTCAGCGTTGCGATGTTGCAAGACGGAGGCCGAGGCCGACGAACGCGCTGCCGACCGTGCGATCGAGCCACTTCTTGACGCCCGGCTTGCCGGAGAAGCGCTCCGTGACGCTGCCCGCGACCCACGCGACGAGACTGGTCCACACCGTGCTCATCGCAACGAACACACCGCCGAGGGTCAGGAACGCCAATGCCTTGTGCGGGCTGTCGGTCGACACGAACTGCGGGAAGAACGACACGAAGAACAGCACGACCTTCGGGTTCAGCACGTTGGTCCAGAAGCCCTGCATGAACAGCTGGCGCAGCGGCTTCGCGGCTTGGGTGGCCGCGTTGCCCGACGGCTCGGCCGCCTGCTTCGCGAAGATCATCCGCACGCCGAGGTAGATCAGGTAGGCGGCGCCGACCAGCTTGATCACCGTGAATGCGGCAGCCGACGCCGCAAGCAGCGCGGTCAGGCCGAATGCGCAGGCGAGCGCGTGAACGCAGCAGCCGGCCGAAATGCCGAACGCCGACATCAGCCCCGCGCCGCGGCCCTGCGCGACGCTGCGGCCGACGATATAGGCCGTATCGGGGCCGGGCGTGACGTTCAGCAGGAAGACTGCCAGCACGAAGAAGCCGAAATGGGTGATGCCGAACATGAGAACCTCGAAACCGGAGAGCGCAGGGAAATTCTACGCGCGCCTGCCGCACCGCGCGACTCGGCCGTCCGGCCGATTGCGCACGCCCGGCAGGCCGTGTCGAATGGCGGTCAGGCCGCGTCAGGCAACGTCGGTCAGCGCGAAGCGCTGGCCTGCGGCGAGCGGCGAGCCGGCCAGGAATTCGCGCGCGGGCAGCCGCTTGCCGCCCGGCTTCTGCAACTGCGTGACGCGCAGCGCACCG
>NZ_JAAGPE010000025.1:0-59080 GCF_017104605.1 Burkholderia sp. Ac-20384
TTGACACAGTATCTTACCCTCTTTCCCTCCCCGACGGCCTTCCGATCTGCCCGCGCGCGGCGGCCGCGCCGGCGAGCTTGTGGATCAGCACGGTGCCGGCGATCCCGCGCCGCTGGCCGCGCTCGACGCGGCCGCGCAGCGATACGTCGTCGGCGACGATGACCGTCTCGACCGGAATGCCTTCGGCGCGCGCGAGTTCGGCGGCGAGCCCGAAATTGAGCCGGTCGCCCGTGTAGTTCTTCACGATCAGCAAGGCGCCGTTCGGGCCGGCGCTCGCGCGGATCGCGGCGAGCACGGCGTCGGTGGACGGCGACGTGAATACTTCGCCGCAGACGGCCGCGCTCAGCATTCCTTCGCCGACATAGCCGCCGTGCGCGGGCTCGTGGCCGCTGCCGCCACCGGACAGGATGGCGACGGGGCGTTGCGCGGGCTCGGGCAGCGGCTGGCGGACGAGCACGTGCTCGTCGCCGAGGATCGCGACATGCGGCGACTGCCGCGCGATGCCTTCCAGCATTTCTCGCACGACATCGGACGGGCGGTTGACAAGCTTTTTCATGGCGACGGATTCCGGACGGGTGAACGAGGCTCGGCCGGGCCTACACGGGCGCCGGACGGCCTTTCGTGTTGCGGAGGATCGTGCGGGCGCCTTGTCGTCGGGGGCAGGTGGCCATGTATGGGATGACCGTATGCAGGGGCGAGACGAGGCGCACGCTTCGCGCCACGATACATCAGGTTCGGACGTTGCTGCACGGATCGCGGCGCGATCGTGCCGGAGCGGGGCGACGGCGCGCTCCCATACGTGGCTACTTCATCGCCGCGATTTCCTTCGCGCGAATCAGCCGTGCGCGCAGCACGTTGCGGCTGATGCCGAGCAGCCGTGCGGCCTGGATCTGGTTGCGGTGGCTGAATTCGAATGCGACGCGCATCACGGTGTCCTCGATGCGTTCGAACAGGTTGCCGTGATCTTCGTCGAACAGCTCGCGCAGCGCGCGTTCAAATGCGGCCTGTGCGCCGGCGGCCGGGTCGGGTTCCGGCGCTGACGTATTCAAGGCGGCCGTCGGCACACCCGGCGACGCAATGTGCAGGTCGGCCTCCTGCAGCGAATCGTTGCGGCTCACGAGCAGCGCGTGATGGATCACGTTCTCGAGTTCGCGGATGTTGCCGGGCCAGCCGTGTGCCTCGAGCCGGCGCTCGGCGCGCGGGTCGATGCTGCGCGGCCCGTAGCCAAGGCGGCTCCGGTAGTCGTCGAAGAAGTGGCGCGCGAGCGGCAGGATGTCGCCCGGGCGCTCGCGCAGCGTCGGCACCGCGAGCTGCACGACGTTGAGCCGGTAGAACAGGTCGCCGCGAAACTGCCCGTTCGCGACGGCCTGCTGCAGATCCACGTTGGTCGCGGCGACCACGCGCACGTCGATCGGCACGCCCGTGCGCGAGCCGAGCCGCACGACCTCGCGCTCCTGCAGCACGCGCAGCAGCTTGACCTGCATCGACAGCGGCAGGTCGCCGATCTCGTCGAGAAACAGCGTGCCGCCGTTCGCGGCTTCGAACCACCCGGGCTTTGCGCTGAACGCGCCGGTAAACGCGCCTTTCTCGTGGCCGAACAGTTCGCTCTCGACGAGCGTTTCGGAGAACGCGCCGCAGTTCACCGCGATGAACGGCCCGCCATTGCGGCGGCTGAGGCCATGCACGTGGCGCGCGATCAGTTCCTTGCCGGTGCCGGTCTCGCCGACGATCAGCACGTTCGCATCGCTCGGCGCGACCAGGCGAATCCGTTCGAGCAGCGCGACCGAGCGCGGATCGACGAACACCTGCGCGCGGGCGCGAATGGACGTCGCCAGCGCGGACCGGTCGGGCAGCGTGAGGACGGGCGCGGCATCGGGCCACGCATCGGAAGGAGAGTGGTTCACGAGTAGAAGCCCGGCGTCGGATAGGTTCGCTTGAGCGCCCATTCGCCGATCTCGCGAATCTTGTACGCGAGCGGGTCGTGGAGCGTGTGGGTGCGCAGGTTGCGCCAGTGCCGGTCGAGCCGCAGCGCGCCGTGCGTCGCGCGGGCACCGGCGACGTCGAACATGCGCGTGCAGAGATCGAGCCCGGTGCGCGCGGCCGACACCTTCGCAGCGGCCGTGGCGAGCGCAACCTGGCCGCGCTCCGCCTGCGTGAGCGCCGCATCGCGCGACCATGCGGCGTCGAGCCGGTCCGCCGCGCGGTCGGCGAGCACGCGCGCGGCTTCGAGCCCGACCCAGAATTCGCCGTACTGGCCGAGGATGTACGGATCGTCGCCGGTGCTCGCGACCTGCGCGCCGGGCCACGGCCGCGCTTCGTGCAGCGTGTAGTGCCGCGCGTCATTGAACGCGGCTTCGGCGATGCCGAGATACACGTTCGTCAGCACGAGCTGCGCGACGAGCGGGCGCAGGCACGCGAACGGCGTCGACAGCGGGCCGGGGTCCGTCAGCAGCTCGTGGTCCTCGACGCGCACTTTCTCGAACGTGACCGTGCCGCTGTCGGTCTGGCGCTGGCCGATGTTGTTCCAGTCGTCGGCGATCGAGATACCGCTGCGCTGCGTCGGCACGGCCGCGATCAGGAACGCGCGCGTGTCGGCGTCGTGCGCGGACGCGATCAGCATCTGCGAATCGAGCGCGCCCGAACAGAAGCTCTTCTGGCCGCTGAATTCGTGCCAGGCGCCGTGCGCGCGGCTGAGCGTGCGCTCGTCGAGCGGATTCAGCGCGTTGCCCCAGAACCACTGCTGGCGCGCGGTGCGTTCGAACCACGATTCCCACTGCGCGGGCGCGCCGAACAGCCGCACGGTCGCGAGCATCAGGTGATGGAAACCGAACACGTGCGCGAGCGAACTGTCGGCCGCCGCGAGCACGCGGACGACGTCGAGCGTCGTGCGCCAGCTCGCGCCGAGGCCGCCATAGGCAGACGGGATGCTCAGCGCGAGCAGGCCGCTGTCGCGCAGCTGGTCGCGCTCGGCCTTCGGCGTGCCGCCCTGCTGGTCGCGTTCGGCCGCGGTGCGTGCAAAGCCGGCCGCCAGGCGCTCGGCGGTTTGCAGGGCGTCAGGAGGAACCGGTTCGTCGCGGGACGGCGCGACGACGCGCAGGCCTTCCGCGCGGGGCGATACGGAAATGGGTGTCATGGCGATGAAGGCGTCGGGTTGCTGCACGAAAACGGTCGGGTCGCATAGCGCGTTGCTGACCGGGTGCTGCGTGATCAGCAGAGTGTTCAACGTTTTGCGCAACGCAGGAAACATCGATTTCTGATAACCAATGCGGGAATGCTGCGCTGGACGCAGCCGGGCACGGAGATGTCGCGCAACGTAGCGATCGGCGGCACGCAGGGTGACGATGCAGCAGTCATGTCGGCGCTATTGCAAGTGCGGGACGCGTCACGCTGGCGCATGAACGCGAAAAGCTGGCGCGAATGCATGCCAATGGACGCCACGCACTAGCCGGAATCCGTGTTGAAGCGGAAAGGCGCGAGTGCCGCACGCCGCGCTGCTGATCACGCAGCAGCGCATCAGCAGCGTTGTTTCCCCGAGTTCATCGCGCTGCGGAATATGGTTGTGATGCCATGGTTGGCACGCTTATCAACGTGCGGCGATCGTCTGGGACGCCATGGCAGGCCGTCGATCGCGATGCATTTCGTCATGCAGACGATCGTTTTCGCTCTCGGTCATCGAAATGGCACGCTCCTTGCTGATCCATGACGTAACGGGTGCGTCGGCGCCCGACTCGACAATGGGAATGCAACCGATGAGCAATGCAATCAACGTGGTCGCGATATCGGGCGGCCTGCAGCGGCCGTCGCGCACGCTGGCGCTGACCGACGCGATCGTTTCGGCGCTCGGCGCCGCACTGCCGGTCGAAACACGGCTGATCGAACTCGGTGAAATCGGCGGCCGGCTGGCCGGTGCGCTGACGCGCGCGCAGGTGCCGGCCGACCTCGATGCGCAGATCCGCGCGATCGAGACGGCCGACGCGCTCGTCGTCGCGAGCCCCGTCTATCGCGCGTCGTACACGGGCCTCTTCAAGCACCTGTTCGACCTCGTACATCACGAAGCGCTGATCGACGTGCCCGTGCTGCTCGCGGCCACCGGCGGCAGCGAGCGTCATGCGCTCGTGATCGACCATCAGCTCCGCCCGCTGTTCAGCTTCTTCCAGGCCCGCACGCTGCCGATCGGCGTGTACGCATCCGAAAGCGATTTCGACCAGTACCAGATCACGAACCCGGCGCTGCGCGCGCGTATCGCACTCGCCGTCGATCGCGCGGTGCCGCAACTGCGCCCGCATGCGCTTTCCGTCGCGGCTGCGTAGGCCGCCTGCGTTTCCTCTCCCGACCAGGACACACTCATGAGCCATACCGATTCTTCCGCCGACGGCGTCAAGTTCGCCTACTGGGTGCCGAACGTCAGCGGCGGCCTCGTCGTCAGCACGATCGAGCAGCGCACCGACTGGAGCCTCGAATACAACCAGCAGCTCGCGCGCACCGCCGAGGCGGCCGGCTTCGAGTACGCACTGAGCCAGATCCGTTTCACGGCCGGCTACGGCGCGGAATACCAGCACGAGTCGGTGTCGTTCAGCCAGGCGCTGCTGCATGCGACGACGAAACTCAAGGTGCTCGCCGCGATCCTGCCGGGGCCGTGGCATCCGGCCGTGGTCGCGAAGCAGCTCGCGACGATCGACCACATCTCGAACGGGCGCATCGCGATCAACGTCGTGAGCGGCTGGTTCAAGGGCGAGTTCACCGCGATCGGCGAGCCGTGGCTCGAGCACGACGAACGCTATCGGCGCTCGAAGGAATTCATCCAGGCGCTGAAGGGCATCTGGACGCAGGACAACTTCACGTTCAAGGGCGACTTCTATCGCTTCAACGACTACACGCTGAGCCCGAAGCCGGTGCAGAAGCCGCATCCGGAGATCTTCCAGGGCGGCAGCTCGCGGGCGGCGCGCGACAACGCGGCCAGCGTGTCGGACTGGTACTTCACGAACGGCAATACGGCGGAGAACCTGAAGGCGCAGATCGACGACATTCGTGCGAAGGCGGCGGCGAACAACCATCGCGTGCGCATCGGCGTCAACGCGTTCGTGATCGCGCGCGATACCGAGGAAGAGGCGAAGGCCGTGCTCGACGACATCATCCGGCACGCGCACGTCGAGGCCGTGCATGCGTTCGGAGACGCCGTGAAGCAGGCCGGCAGCGCGTCGCCGGAGGGCGAAGGCAACTGGGCGAAGTCGACGTTCGAAGATCTCGTGCAGTACAACGACGGCTTCCGGACGAACCTGATCGGCACGCCGCAGCAGATCGCCGAGCGCATCGTCGCGCTGAAGGCGATCGGCGTCGATCTCGTGCTCACGGGGTTCCTGCATTTCATCGAGGAAGTCGAGTACTTCGGCAAGCGCGTGCTGCCGCTCGTGCGCGAACTCGAGGCGCAGCGGCAGGCCGTTGCCGCGTAACGCGGAGGCCGGTGCGCGGCAGGCAGTCACGCCCGCTGAGCGCGGGCTGATCGCAGGGGTGACACCGACGATTCTTGCGGGTCATCCTGATTTGACGTTTCGGATACCGAAACAGGAGGCCGGCGGATGCTTCTCGGCACCGCCGGCCGGTTCATGAGCTTTGCCGGAAAAACCATGTCTACGGAAATCATCGAAGAAAACGTGCAACCGCAAGCGGGCGCTACGCCCGTTCCCGTCATCGGCTCGGATGCCGAGGCACTCGACGTCGCGCACCAGGTCGCGGCCCGACTGGCCGAGCACGCCGCGTTGCGCGACCGCGAGCGCAAGCTGCCGTTCGACGAGATCGAGCTGTTTTCGTCGAGCGGCCTGTGGGGCATTACCGTGCCGCGCGAATACGGCGGCGCGGAAGTGTCGAACGTGACGCTCGCGGAAGTGATCGCGATCGTTTCGCAGGCGGACCCGTCGCTCGGCCAGATCCCGCAGAACCACTATTGCCTGATCGAGGACATCCGCCTCGAAGGCAGCGACGCGCAGAAGCGCTTCTTCTTCGATCTCGTTCTCAAGGGCACGCGCTATGGGAACGCGTTCTCCGAGGCGGGCGGCAAGAACGTGCTCGACATTCAGACGCGGGTGCGCCGCGACGGCGATGCGTTCGTGCTGAACGGCCGCAAGTTCTATTCGACCGGCACGCTGTTCGCGCACTGGATTCCGGTGCTCGCGCTCGACGAGTCGGACCAGGCCGTGCTCGCATTCGTGCGGCAGGGCGCGCCGGGGCTGACCGTCGTGGATGACTGGAGCGGCTTCGGGCAGCGCACGACCGCGAGCGGCACGGTGATCGTCGAGAACGTGCGCGTGAGCCCGTTCGAAATCTTCCACACGCAGCGTTCGTACGACCGCCCGACTTTCGCGGGCCCGTTCGCTCAGATCACGACCGCCGCGATCGATCTCGGGATCGCGCGCGCCGCGCTGCAGGACACGATCGCGTTCGTGCAGGAGCATGCGCGCCCGTGGATCGACAGTGGCGTCGATCGCGCGAGCGAGGATCCGCTGACGGTCGCGCAGATCGGCGATATCGCATACCGCGTGCACGCGGCCGAAGCGCTGCTTGCGCGCTCGGGGCGCTTCGTCGACGCGGCGAAGCACGCGCCAAGCGAGGAAACGGTCGCGCAGGCCGCGATCGCGGTGGGCGAGGCGAAGATCGCGACGACCGAGGTGTCGCTGCTCGCGGCGAGCAAGCTGTTCGAGCTCGGCGGCAGCAAGTCGACGCTCGCGAAATACAACTTCGATCGTCACTGGCGCAACGCCCGCGTGCATACGCTGCACGACCCGGTGCGCTGGAAGTATCACGCGATCGGCAACTACTACCTCAACGGCGTGAAGCCCGCGCGCCATTCCTGGAATTGACCGGCTCGCGCCGGCGTATTCAACGCAACGAAACATGGGCAAGGAATTCGGGTGGCCGCACCGGCACCCGCCACCGCCGCGTAGTTGGCCCATGCGTCACCGCTTCATTCCTGACGAGGTAAACCAATGAGTCATCCAGCCAGCACCGCGCAGGCACTCCCTGCGCAAAGCGCCGTGCCGCAGGCAGGCGGCCTGCGGCGCAACTACCTGAGCCTGCCCGAACTGATCGCGCAGTCGATCGGCCTCGTCGGCGTGTCGGGCGGGATCGGCGTACTGATTCCCGCCGTTTTCGCGACGGCCGGCAACGGGACCTGGCTCGCGTACCTGTTCGCGATCGTCGCGCTGCTGTTCGCGTCGTGGAGCATCTCGGTGTTCGCACGCGACTCGGCGTCGCCGGGCGCGCTGTATGCGTACGTGTCGGCCGGCATCGGGCCGGTCTGGGGCGCGATCTGCGGCTGGTCGCTGCTGATTGCCTATGCGGTGGCTGCCGCGGGCATCCTGCAAGGAACGATCAACACGTTTCTGGTGCTGGGCCGCGAAACCGGGCTGCTCGGCAGCGCGACGCCGCTCGGCGCGGTGCTCGGGCTGACGGTCGTCACCGCGTTCGCTGCGTGGTACATCGCGTTTCGCGACATCCGGCTGTCCACGCGCTTCACGCTGTTCGTCGAACTCGCGACGCTGCTGCTGATCGCCGTCGTCGTGATCGGGACGATCGCGTTCGGCGGGCATCCGGTCGATCGCGCGCAACTGACGCTCGAAGGCGTGAAGCCGACGCAACTGCAGCTCGGGATGGTGCTCGCGTTCTTCAGCTTCACGGGGTTCGAGAGTGCGACCGTGCTTGGCGCCGAGGCGCGCGACCCGTTCCGCGCAATTCCGCGCGCGGTGCTGATCAGTGTCGTCGGGCCGGCCATCCTGTTCGTGATCGGCGCGTACGGGATGGTGAGCGCGTTTCACGGGCAGACGCCGCCGCTCGATCAGGTCGACGGGCCGCTCGCGGTGCTCGCACATCGGCTCGGCGCCGGCTGGGTCGGCGTGCTGATCGACGCGGGCGTGGCGTTGAGTTTCTTCGCGGCGTTCTTCTCGTCGATCAATGCGGCGGCGCGGATCGTCTATACGTTCGGGCGGCAGGGCGTGCTGCATGCGTCGACGGGCCAGGCGCACGAGCGGAATGCGACGCCGCATGTCGCGGTGGCGCTGATTACGGTGCTGGCGCTGGTCACTGCACTGGTGTTCACCGCGCGCGGCACCGCGTTGCTCGATTCGTATGGCTATCTCAGCTCGATCGCGACGTACGGCTGGCTGCTTGCGTACGTGCTGGTGGCGATCGGCGCGCCGCTTTACTTGCGCCGGCAGAGTCGGCTGCGCGCGCGGCATGTGGCGATCAGCGTCGTCGCGGTCGTGCTGCTCGCGATTCCGCTGGCCGGCAGCGTGTATCCGGTGCCGGCGGGCGTCTATGCGTGGCTGCCTTATGTGTTCGTCGTGCTGCTGGCGATCGGGCTCGGGTGGTTCCTGGTGCTGCGCGTCCGGTTTCCGGAACGGTTGCGCGAGCTGGAGGCCGAGTTGCTGACGAAGTGACCGAGTCGCATCGACGGCGTGCTTCCTGCATGACGGCCGGTGGGCGACGTCGCCCACCGGCCGCTTCCGTTTCAGTTCAGAGGCGCGCTTGCGGCCGTCAGGCCATTCCCGCCATCTTCGACGCATCGATCACCATCTGCACGCCGAGCCCGCCGAGAATGAGCCCCATCGCCCAGCGCTGCGCGAGCATCAGCGTCGGCCGCCCGTGCAGGAACGTCGCGATGCTGCTCGAACCGATCGCCACCAGCCCGTTCGCGGAAGCGAACGCGGCGATCAGCAGCGAACCGAGAAACAGCGATTGCCCGAGCACGCTGCCGTTCCGGTAGTCGATGAACTGCGGCAACAACGAAATGAACAGCATCGCGAGCTTCGGGTTCAGCACGCTGGTCGTCGCGCCCATCGCGAGCAGCCGCAGCGGGCGCTCGCTCGGCAATGCCTGCACCTCGAACGGCGAGCGGCCGCCGGGCCTGACGGCCTGCCACGCGAGATACAACAGGTATGCCGCCCCGACCACGGCCAGCCCGCTGCCCGCATAGGGCACGCTCATGAACAGCGTCGTGATGCCGAACGCCGCGCCGAACATGTAGAACAGGTAGCCGATCATCACGCCGCCGAGCGAGATGAGCCCCGCCGTGCGTCCTTGCGCGATCGAGCGCGACATCACGTAGACCATGTTCGGCCCGGGCGTGACCGCGAGCATGCCGCCGATGACGAGAAATCCGTAGAGCGATCCGGACGTATGCATGTCTGATGATTCCTGCAACGAGTGAGAGCTGACGGAATGCATTGTCCGACCGTGGAGGAGAACAGTAAAACGGGATAAACTGAATCGATTGATCAGTTTTTCTGAATGCGATGAAAAAGCTCGACCTCGATGTGCTCGCGATGGTGGTGGCCGTGGCGGAATCCGGATCGTTCGCGCAGGGCGCACAGGCCGTGCACCGGTCGCCGTCGGCGGTGAGCATGCAGATCAAGGCGCTGGAAGATGCGCTCGGCAAGCCGCTGTTCATCCGCGACACGCGCAACGTGACGCCGACCGACGACGGCACGATGCTCGCCGAATACGGCCGCCGGATGCTGGCGATGCGCGACGAGGCCTGGGCGTCGGTCGTGCGCCCGGAAATCCGCGGCCGCGTGACGATCGGCGTGCCCGACGATTACATTTCGTCGCTGCTGCCGCAGGTGCTCGGCAAATTCGCCGCGATGCATCCGCGTGTGGAAATACGCGTGATCGGCCAGCCGAGCAGCGCGCTCGTGCCGATGCTGAAGGACAACACGGTCGACCTCGCGTGCCTCACGCGGATCAAGGGCGTGACCGGCGAGCTGATCCGGCTCGAACCGCTCGTCTGGGCCGGGTCGCCGAAGCGCAACGTCTGGGAAGAGCGGCCGCTGCCGGTGGCTTTTTTCACGCACGGCGGCAGCGCGGCGCGCGATCACGCGGTCAAGGCGCTGAACCGGCAGAAGATCCCGTACCGGATGTCGTACGAAAGCCCGAGCCACCTCGGCCTGCTCAGCATGGTGGAGGCCGGGCTCGCGGTTGCGCCGCTGGCGCGCTGCTGCGTTCCGGATCATCTCGTGCAGCTGTCGGAAAGCCACGGGCTGCCGCCGCTCGGTGAAATGGAGGTCGTGCTCGCGCGCAGCGCGCAGTCCGCGCGTCCGCCGTGCGATTACCTGGCCGAACAGATTCTCGGCGAATGGCGCACCTGAGCGCCCCGCCAGCCGCCGCGTTTCAGCACGACTTCAGCAGCCATTCGCGGAACGCGACGAGCGACGGCAGCGTCTCGTTCCCCGGCGGGTAGACGAGGTAGTAGCTGCGCTGGCTGGTGATCGCGTCGCCGATCGACACGAGCTCGTTGCGGCTCAGTTCGTCCTCCACCAGCACCTTCGGCACCAGCCCGATTCCCATCCCGGCCCGCACCGCCTGGATCAGGTGCGACGTCAGCTCGAAGCTCGGGCCGATGCGCATCTGCCGATGGTCGAGGCGGTAGTGCGAAAACCATTCCGCCCATGCCTGCTGGTTGCTCGTCACGCCGAGCAGCGTCTGCTTTGCGGCCCACGCCGGCGTGCGTGCGTCCGCCTTGCGGCGGCTTCCGCTGCCGGTGTCCGGCGGCGCGATCGCGATCAGGAACTCGTTGTACAGCCGGTGCGCGTGCAGGCCCGGCCAGTCGCCCGCGCCGACGGTAATCGCCGCATCGAGGTCGTCGTTGAGGAAATCGACGCCGCCGATCCGCGAATGAAGGTGCACGGTCACGCCCGGATGCGCGGTGTAGAAGTCGTGCAGGTGCGGCAGCAGCCACTTCGAGCCGAAGGTGGGCAGCGTCGCGAGCCGCAGCGTGCCGGCGCCCGCCTGGTGCGACATCGCCTGCAGCGTCGCGCCGCGGATGCGCCCCAGGGCGCCGCTCAGCTCGGCGAAGTAGCGGCGCCCGACCTCGGTCAGCTTGACCGAGCGGCCCTCGCGCCGGAACAGCGGCACGCCGAGCTGATCCTCGAGGGTCTGAACCTGCCGGCTGATCGCGCTCTGGCTCAGCGACAGTTCCTCGGCGGCACGCGTGTAGCTTTCATGCCGCGCGGCGGCCTCGAACACGAGCAGCAACGACATCGACGGGGTGAGGCGACGGTAATTCATGAGTTTTATGCAATATTCGCCGGAGCAGAATTCGTTTGTTTCTCGCGAAGCATCCAAAGATACTGGAATTCCCGGTCGCGTGGAAACTTGCTAAAAAATCATGTTTCGGCCACGCGAGCCGGCCGGTTCCACCCACACTGCCGCTTTTGCCCCATGTCGATCGCCTCGTTGCCCCATCCCGCCAGCCCGCCCGCGCATACGTATCGTGACTTTCTCGCCGCGCTGCGGGCCGCCGGATTCGCCGGGGAAATCCGCGCGGACCATGCGAACCGGACGGTTCAGGCCACCGACAACTCGATCTACCAGCGCCTGCCGCAAGCGGTGATCTGCCCCGCGCATGCTGACGACGTGCGGCTGCTGGCGCGGCTGCTCGCCGAGCCCGCGCATCGCGACGTCGCGGTGGCCGCGCGCGGCGGCGGCACGGGCACCAATGGGCAGTCGCTGACCGACGGCGTGGTCGTCGACCTGTCGCGCAACATGAACCGGATCCTCGAAATCGATGTCGAGCAGCGCTGGGTGCGCGTGCAGGCGGGCGTCGTCAAGGATCAGCTCAATGCGGCGCTGAAGCCGCACGGGCTGTTTTTCGCGCCGGAACTGTCGACGTCGAATCGCGCGACCGTCGGCGGGATGATCAACACCGACGCGAGCGGGCAGGGCAGCTGCACGTACGGCAAGACGCGTGACCACGTGCTCGAGCTCGATTTCGTGCTGATGGGCGGCGAGCAGCTGCACAGCGACGCGCTCGCGGACGACGAGCTGGAGCGCCGCTGCGCGCGCGAGGACCGCATCGGCAAGGTTTACCGCACCGCGCGGCGCATCAGCGACGACAAGGCGGCGCTGATCGAAGCGAAGTTTCCGAAGCTGAACCGCTGCCTGACCGGCTACGACCTCGCGCACCTGCGCGAACCCGATGGCCGCTTCAACCTGAACAGCGTGCTGTGCGGCGCGGAAGGCTCGCTCGGCTTCGTCGTCGAGGCGAAGCTCAACGTGCTGCCGATCCCGAAGTACTCGGTGCTGGTCAACGTGCGCTATGCGGGTTTCATGGATGCACTGCGCGACGCGCGCGCGTTGCTCGCGCACGAGCCGCTGTCGATCGAGACGGTCGACTCGAAGGTGCTGATGCTCGCGATGAAGGACTTCGTGTGGAGCAGCGTGGCCGAGTATTTCCCGCAGGACGACGCTCGGCCGACGCTCGGCATCAACCTGATCGAATTCAGCGGCGACGACGCGGATGACGTCGATGCGCGCGTGCGCGCATTCGTCGACCATCTGCGCACCGATACCAGCGTGGAGCGCCTGGGCCACACGCTCGCGGCCGGCGACGACGCGGTGAAGCGCGTGTATGCGATGCGCAAGCGTGCGGTCGGCCTGCTCGGCAACGTGCAGGGCGAGGCGCGCCCGCAGCCGTTCGTCGAGGACACCGCGGTGCCGCCCGAAAACCTCCCCGCGTACATCGCCGAATTCCGCGCGCTGCTCGACGGCCACGGGCTGCAATACGGGATGTTCGGGCACGTCGATGCGGGCGTGCTGCACGTGCGGCCGGCGCTCGACATGAAGGACCCGAAGCAGGCGGCGCTGGTGCGGCCCGTGTCGGATGCGGTGGCCGAGCTCACGCAGCGGCATGGTGGCCTGCTATGGGGCGAGCACGGCAAGGGCGTGCGCTCCGAATATGCGCCGGCGTTTTTCGGCGAGCTGTATCCGTCGCTGCAGCAACTGAAGGCCGCGTTCGATCCGCACAACCAGTTCAACCCGGGCAAGATCGCGACGCCGCCGGACCACACGATGCGGCTGCTGAAGATCGACGAAGTGCCGACGCGCGGCGACCACGACCGGCAGATCGACGAGCGCGTGTGGCAGAGCTACGGCACCGCGATGCACTGCAACGGCAACGGCGCGTGCTACAACTTCGATCCGGACGATGCGATGTGCCCGTCGTGGAAGGCGACGCGCGAACGCGTGCAATCGCCGAAGGGGCGTGCGTCGCTGATGCGCGAATGGTTGCGCCTGCAAGGGCAGGCCGGCGTCGACGTTGTCGCGGCGGCGCGTGCGCGGCAGCCGTTCCTGAGCGGCCTCGCGACGCGCTGGCGCAACAGCCGCGCGGCGCGCAACGGCGAAGCCGATTTTTCGCACGAAGTGTATGACGCGATGGCCGGGTGCCTCGCGTGCAAGTCGTGCGCGGGGCAGTGCCCGGTGAAGGTGAACGTGCCCGAGTTTCGCTCGCGCTTCCTCGAGCTGTATCACCAGCGCTACCTGCGGCCGTTGCGCGATTACCTGATCGGCTCGCTCGAATTCACGATGCCGTGGATGGCGCGGGTGCCCGCGCTGTACAACGGGCTGATGCGGGCGGGATGGGTGCGCGCGGTGCTGGAGCGGCACGTCGGGATGGTCGACAGCCCGCTGCTGAGCCGCTTCGATCTCGCGGCGGTGATCCGTCAATGGCACGTGAAGCCGGCCGACCCGCAGGCACTCGCCGCGCTGAGCGACGCGCAGCGCGCCCGCAGCGTCGTCATCGTGCAGGACACGTTCACGCGCTTTTTCGATACCGAGCAACTGGCGACGCTGATCGAGCTGGCGGCGCGCACGGGCTTTCAGGTGTGGCTCGCGCCGCTCGCGCCGAACGGCAAGGCGCTGCACGTGCAGGGCTTTTTGCGGGCGTTCGAGAAGGCGGCGATCCGCAATGCGACGCAACTGGCCGCGCTGGCACGCTCGGGCGTCGCGCTGGTCGGCCTCGATCCGGCGATGACGCTCACGTACCGGCAGGAATACCTGAAGGTGACCGGGCTCACCGATGTGCCGAAGGTCGCGCTGCCGCAGGAATGGTTGCTGCAGGCACTGCCGGAAGCCGGTGTCGGTGGCGACGGCGTGCCGATGTCGTACCGGTTGCTGCCGCACTGCACCGAGAAAACCAATGCGCCCGACAGCGGCAAGCAATGGGCGCAGGTGTTCGCGCGACGCGGGCTGCGGTTGAAGGTTGAGGCGACCGGGTGCTGCGGGATGTCGGGCACCTACGGGCACGAGGCGCGCAATCTCGCGACGTCGAAGACGATCTACTCGCAGTCGTGGGCGGCGCACGTGGACGGGCCGGAGGACGAAGGCGAGGCGCTGGCGACCGGCTATTCGTGCCGCAGCCAGGTGAAGCGGATGTCGTCGAAGCAGGTGCGCCATCCGTTGCAGGCGCTGCTCGATCACGTGCGGGCAGTGGGGTGAGGGTCGGTTGATGTGTCCGGGCGACCCATGCGCCGGATGCCCGGCACGTGGGCCGTCGCTCGTTCGACGCCGGGTTCGCGACGGTCCGCGCGGCTTCAGGGGATACCCTGAATGGCAGCAACGTCACAACATCTGCCCCATTCGTTATATGCGTGCGCGCTGCGTCGACTCGATACTCTCGGCACATACCGGTGCTGAACATGAGACGAGTCAATCACTTACCTGCCGATGACGCATCCTGCGGCTGGTTTCACCTGAGCCGGCAACGGCAACCCGCCGCGTCGCACGCGGGCAAGACGTCGGCCCGCTGGGTCGTCGTCGGTGCCGGGCTGACGGGCCTGGCGGCCGCACGCCGGATCGCGCAGCATTACCCGGACGATCCGGTGGTCCTGCTGGAAGCTCAGGAAGTCGGGTATGGCGCTTCCGGGCGCAATTCCGGGTTTGCGATCGACCTGCCGCATGACATCGGCGCATCCGACTACATCGGAGATCCGGCCACGGCAAGGATGAACCTCAAGCTCAACCAGGCTGCGCAGGGCATTCTCAAGGGGCTGGTGGCCGAACACGGGATCGATTGCGACATGCGGCCCGTGGGCAAGTACCAGGCGGCCGTCGAGCCGCGCGGCATCGCGGTGCTGGATGCCTACCGGCGAGGGCTCGACAAGCTCGGCGAGCACAGCGAAGTGCTGTCGGAAGCCGAACTGCCGGAGCGTATCGGCACGCATTTCTACAAGAAGGGCCTGTTTACGCCGGGTACGGTCCTGCTGCAGCCGGCCGCGCTGGTGAAGGGGTTGGCGGATAGCCTGCCGGAGAACGTCGCGCTGCACGAGCACACGCCGATTTCTGCCGTCGATTACGGCAGCAGGATCACGCTCGCGCATGCGCACGGTGAAATCGTCGCGGACAAGCTGCTGCTGACCAACAACGCGTTTGCGTCGAGCTTCGGCTTCCTGAAGCGCCGGCTGCTGCCCGTCTTCACCTACGCGAGCATCACGCGTGTGCTGACCGACGAAGAGCAGGCGAGGCTGGGTGGCTCGCCGGTGTGGGGCATCATCCCGGCCGACCCGTTCGGCAGCACGTTGCGGCGCACGTCGGACAATCGGCTGCTGGTGCGCAACAGCTTCAGCTTCAATCCGGACGGCCGCAGCAGCGAACGCTTCCTGCACCGCGTGCGGCAACATCACCGCTCGTCGTTCGAGCGGCGCTTTCCCATGTTGCCGGACGTGGGATTCGAATACACGTGGGGCGGCGCGATGTGCCTGTCTCGCAATCACCTGGCGCATTTCGGCCAGCTGGCGCCGAACGTCTATGGCGCACTGTGCTGCGGCGGATTGGGCATCACGCGCGGGACCATTACCGGCACGCTGCTGGCCGACTGGCTGGCGGGAGAGCGCAACGAGCTCATCGAGTTCCTGCTGTCGTCCCCCGGCCCCAACCTGAATCCACCGGAACCGTTCCTGTCCATCGGCGCAAACCTGAACCTGATGTGGGGACAGTGTCGCGCCGGCAAGGAGAGCTGAACGACCGACACGGGAGAAATCGTCGTGATCAGACTGGGTATTCTCGGTGTGGGTGACCTCACCGAAAAGATGGTGCGCGGCTTGCTGCACGATACGGGCAGGATCGAAATCCTGCTGTCGCCACGCAGCCGAGAAAAGGCGCAGGCGCTCGCGCAGGAGCGCGGGTGCCGGGTCATGACCGACAACCAGGCCGTGGTCGATGCGGCCGACGTCCTGCTCGTGGGTGTGCGCCCGGCGCAGCTGGCCGAGCTCGCGCGGGAAGTCACGCCGAGGTGCGACCAGACGCTGATCTCGGTGGTCAGCGGTGTATCGGTGGGCGAGCTGCAACGGCTGTTCGGCATCGACCGGTGCGTTCGCGCGATGCTGTCCTATGCAGCCGAGATCAACCGCTCGACGGTCGCGCTCTATCCGTCCGACGCCGATGCGCAGGCCCTGTTGCGCCCGCTCGGCAACCTGATCTCGCTGGCGAGCGAGACCGAGTTCGAGCTGGCCACGGTCAGCGCGTGCATGAACGGCTGGTTCTACTTCCTGCTTCACGACCTGCAGCACTGGCTGGTCGAGAAGGGGCTACCGTCCGGACATGCGCGAGCGCTGGTCCTGAGCAGCGTCGAGGATTGCGTCGCGTATGCGCGCCATCGCGATGCGTTGCCGATCCGCGAACTCGGCCGTTCGATTGCGACGCCCGGCACGTTCACCGAACAGGGCCTCGAGATGCTGGGGCTGCATCAGGCCAATGCGGCATGGAATGCCGCGTGCGAAGTCGTATTCGATGCACTGCTGGCCGGGTCGTTGACCGACCGCGAGAGTGCGCCTCCGGTGTCCTGACGACGCGGATTCGGGCAATACCATCCCGGAACGCGCGCAGCATTCACGTTACGCAGTACAAAGTGTTTAATTCAACCGAAATGAAAGGATCGAGCATGACCCAGGGTCTTATTGTTGTTCGACAGGCGGAAGCGGCAGCGATCGGCGAACCCGCACCTGCCAGGCTGCCGATCGGTGAGATCGTTGCCCTGCAAGGCACGGCCCAGCATCAGGACGCGGCCGATACGGAGGCGAGCATCGGTGTTTGGGAAAGCTCGCCAGGCCAATTCCGCCGTCACCTGAAGAACCGCGAATTCAGCCATATCGTCAGCGGCTGGTGCACGTTCACGCCGGAAGGTGGAGAGCCGGTCGAGCTGCGCGCGGGCGATGCCGTGCTGTTTCCGGCGAATTGCGAAGGCGTCTGGGATATTCGAGAGACGCTGCGCAAGACGTACGTGCTGTTCTGACGGGGGCCGGACATGGGTGAGATCAGGCGATTCGCCGTTGGCCCGCGCGCCAGCGGCATCTTGGTTTCCGGCGATCGCATCGAAACGTCGGGCATCGTGGCCGCGCCCGGCGTGGCGTTCGACATTGCGGCACAGACGCGCTCCGTGCTGGAGCAGCTCGAAGGGCTGCTTCATGAGGCTGGCGCCGGCAGGCAGAACGTGACCCGCGTGCAGATCTGGCTGGCTGACATGAAGGATTTCGATGCAATGAACCGCGTGTACGACGCATGGATCGGCAGCGCCGACCAGCCGGCACGCGCCTGCGTCGGCGCATCGCTCGCGCACGCGGACTACCTGATCGAGATTCAGGCGACGGGCACGCTGTAGTCGGGCGTTGCCCGAGCGCGGGCGATTCGGCACGACGCACCGGTCGTGTCGGCGAGCGGCATGCCGCTCGCCGATGCGGCAATCGAAACGACGGAGCGGGAGCGGGATACTGCCCGGACCGCCGCCAGGCTTACAGCCCGCGCTTGTTCAGCAGGCGATCCGCGATCATCAGGTCGAGATGGGCGCCGCCCCCGTTCTTGAACGCCGTAATGTCGGACGCGGTTCGCGATACCGGCACGCGTCCGGTCACGAGATCGTAGAGATCGCCGAGGACGGGGTCGGGCGGCACCGCGCCCGAAGCGATCGGGGCCGCGATTTCGCCGATATGGCGGGTCGTCTCGCGGCTGTCGACATACAGCCGGGCCGACGCGATCAACGCATCGTCGGCTTCGCGCATGTCGGCCGTGAACGCGCCGATCAGGTCGACATGCGTGCCGGGGCGGATCCAGGCGCCGGGAACGATCGGCTGACGTGCCAGGGTCGCGGTCGATACGATGTCCGCGGTTGCGAGCGCCGAACGTAGATCGGCGACCGCGGTTACCTCGACCGGCAACGTGGCCAGTTGCGCGCACAGCGCGTGCGCCTGGTCGATCCGGCGTGCCCAGATCGAGATGCGCCGCAGTGCGGGGAACACCACGCTGTACGCACGGGCGAGGTTGCCGGCCACGATGCCGGCGCCGACGATGACCAGATGGCGGCTGTCCGGCCGCGCGAGCAACGTGGCGCCCAGCACGGAGTCGGCGGCGGTCTTGAGATCGGTGACGAGTCGGCTGTCTATGACCCCGCGCAGCACACCCGTGTCCTGTGCATAAAGCAGCACGGCGCCGTGCGTGTTCGGCAGTCCTCGCGCCGCGTTTTCGTTGAAGATGGTCTCGGCCTTCACGCCGTACCCGATCCCTTCGATGCGTGCGGCACGAGACAGCATCATCGCGTCGGCGGGTCCGAACAGCAGATCGTGCATGTCGGCCCTCGGCAGCAGATGGCCGTCGCGCAGCGCGTCGACAGCTTCGGGCCAGCTGAGTGCATCGCCGGCATTGTCGTGATTGATCAGGCTGGGGGGCATGGCAGGCACCTGCGTGATTGATTCGGAGGGGATTCGATCGCGCAGTATCGACCGTCGGCACGACGGTCGCATAGAAGGAACCGGACAATCGCCGGAATATCACCGCCGTCGGCGTTGTTCTTCGTGTGCGCAAACGGGTCCGGAGCGGACCTGGTGGCGAGTACAGACGGTTAAGTGGATACCCTGAGTGGCAGAAACGTTCTGGCAATTGCCCCATTTCTTATATGCGGGTGCCGGGCCGGGAATCGATACTCGCCACACCCAGGAGATGCCGCTGTCGCCGCGATCCGGTCGCGTGGCGGCAGGTGTCCGGCAGAGGCAGACCTACCGGTTTCGCTGCAATCTCCGGATTCAGTCATCAGGTATCCATAGCATCTGATCGAGGGAATTCACCGCAGCCGGAGCCGTCGGAAACTCGATACGTTCCGGCACGCCGGGCCCGCCATTCAACATAGGTTTTGCATGAAAGGAGACAACATGTCCCAGAACTTCAGGATATCGCTCGAGGATTTGCCGCTGAACAGCTTTCACAGGAAGTTGACGGTCTACTCGTCCGCCGCGCCGTTTCTCGACGGTTATGTGCTGAGCATCATCGGTGTCGTGATGCTGCAGCTCACCGATGCGCTCAAGCTCGGCGCGCTGCAGCAGGGCCTGATCGCCGCGTCGCCGCTGATCGGGATGTTCTTCGGCGGATTCGTCGGCGGGTTGTTTACCGACAAGCTCGGCCGGAAAGTGCTGTACCTGCTGGTACTGGTCGCGCTGGCGTTGTTCTCGCTGTCGCAATTCTGGGTGACGTCGGCGCTGCAGCTCACGATCCTGCGTCTGCTGCTCGGCATCGCCATCGGCGCCGACCATCCGCTCGCGACGTCGCTGCTTGCGGAGTTCCTGCCGAAGAAGCAGCGCGGCTCGCTGCTGGCGAGTCTCGTGATGATGTGGTTCGTCGGGGCGGGTGCGGCCTACGTCATCGGCGAAATCGTGTTGCGCGTGGGCGGCCCCGATGCATGGCGCTGGGCGCTGGCGAGCGCCGTGGTGCCGGCCGTGCTGTTCCTGATCATGCGGGCCGGCACGCCCGAATCGGCCCGCTGGCTGCTGAGCAAGGGCCGCGTTGCCGAAGCGGATCACGTGATCAAGCGCGTGTACGGCGAACAGTACTCGGTCCAGAACCTGCCCGAGAAGCAACCGGAAAGCAAGGCGTCGGTCTGGTCGCTGTTTCACTCGGCCTACGGCAAGCGGATCTTCTTCGTCAGCGTGTTCTGGACCTGCTCGATCGTGCCGCAGTTCGCCGTCTACGCGTTCGCGCCTACCATTCTCAAGACGATGGGGCTGACGGGCGAGTGGGCATCCTACGGCGCGGTGGCGATCACGCTGATGTTCGTGATCGGCTGCTTCCTGGCGGTCCGGCTCGTGAATCCGCTCGGCCGCCGCAAGCTGCTGATTCACAGTTTCCTGTGGTCGGGCCTCGCACTGTTGATGCTGGGCGTGTTTCCGGAGGGCCCGGCGATGCTCACGCTGCTGCTGTTCGGTGCGTACGCGCTGTTCATCGGTGGCGCGCAAGTGCTTCAATACGTGTATCCGAACGAGCTGTTCCCGACCGAAATCCGCGGCTCGGCCGTCGGCCTCGTGACGTCGCTGTCGAGAATCGGCGCGGCGATAGGCACTTACCTGGTTCCGATGTCGCTGACGTCGATCGGCATTGCTCATACGATGTACGTGGCGTTCGGCATTTCCGTGGTCGGCCTGTGGGTCACGATGATGATGGCGCCGGAAACGCGTGCGATGGACCTGCATCACGCGGGCTCGCTCAGCCACTGAGTGCGCGCCGCAAGCATTCCCCTGTCGACCGGATGTCGATGCGGCCGGTGTTCCTCCGGCTCCGGCATCCGGTCCTGTTTCACCCAAACACCCAATCCGAGGTGGCAAGATGGCATTCAAGAGAACGATTCACGCGGTCGACACGCATGCGGGTACGCCGATGCGCGTCATTACGGGCGGTGTGCCGCATATTCCCGGCAGCACCGTCTACGAGAAGATGAAGTGGCTGGAGGAAAACGACGACCAGTTGCGCAAGCTGATGCTGCGGGAGCCGCGCGGCTATCCCGCGCATTGCTGCAACATCATCGTGCCGCCGTCGCATCCGGAGGCCGATGCCGGCTACATCATCATGGAGCAGATCGAGTATCCGGTGATGTCGGGCGGCAACACGATATCGGTCGTGACGGTCCTGCTAGAAATGGGGATGCTGCCGATGCAGGAGCCGGTCACGGAACTCGTGCTGGAGGCGCCGGCCGGCCTGATCCGCGTCAAGGCCGAGTGCAGCGGCGGCAAGGTGAAGAGCGTCACGTTCCGGAACGTGCCCGCGTTCGCCGCGCATCTCGATGCCGTGATCGACGTGCCGCATCTCGGCAAGGTGACGGTCGACGTCGGCTGGGGCGGAATGTTCTATGTGATCGCCGACGTCCGGCAGTTCAAGGGCCTGCAGCTGATCCCGCAGCACGGGGCGGAGATCGCGCGCGTCTCGTCGATGATCCGGCAAGCCGCCATTGAACAGTTGCCGGTCGTGCATCCCGATTACCCGGGCGTGGGGATCACGATCTCGCAGCTGTCCGGCCCGACGGATGATCCGAAAGCCGACTGGCGCAACGTGGTGACGATGGCGTCGGGCGCGTTCTCGTGGGACGACCCGGCCACCTGGACCGGCGCGCTCGATCGCTGCCCGTGCGGCACCGGCACCTCCGCGAAGATGGCGGTGCTGCATGCGAAGGGCGAATTGCCGCTGAACCAGGACTTCCGCCACCAGGGGATCGTCGGCAACGTGTATACGGGGCGGCTCGTCGAAGAGACGACCATCGGCGACAAGCCGGCCGTGGTGCCGACCGTGACCGGGACGAGCTGGATCTACGGGTTGAATACCTTCGTGCTGGATCACGACGATCCGTTCACCGAAGGATTTACGATCGGCGACATCTGGGCCTGACGGCGCGGCAGGTGGCCCGGCGTGAAGCCGGGCCGCGCCGCCGGATCAGGTCGTCCCCAGCAGCCGCTCCACTTCGTGCCGGCGTTTCCGGTAAACGGAAGGCGTCTCGCCGTACTGCTTGCGGAACCACAGGATGAAGTGCGACGCATCCGAAAATCCGCACTCGATCGCTATCGTCGTTACGTTGCGGCTCGTGTCCGCCAGCTGCTTGCGCGCATGCTCGAGCCGGAGCTTTCTCCAGTAGTTCGCGGGCGCGTCGTTCGTGTTGTTGAGAAACGCACGATGCAGCTGCCGCGGGCTGGTGCCTGCGTGATCCGCGACTTCCTTCAGCGTGGCCGTCGAGCCGAGATTGGCCCGCATGAAGACAATCGCCTTGCGCACGATTTCGTTCTGGTACACGTGCGGCTCGCTGTCGCGTTCGCGCTCGGGCGCGGTGTCGAGCGCCGCATCCGCCAGCAGGTACTTGAGCCCCTTCTGCGCGCGGATCTCGCCGCAATGACGCCGGATCATGTTGGCGGCTAGATCGATCGCGGTGCCGCCGGGACACGTGATGATGCCCTCGTCGTCCACGTAGCTCTTGTCGATCAGCGCGGTGGCGCGCGGGAAACGTTCGGTGAACTCGTCGCGAATCGTGAAGTGGATCGCGCAGCGCCGGCCGTCGAGCAGCCCCGCCTTGCCGAGCACGAACGAAGCCGAGCACAGCGCGATGATCGGGATGCCGGCCGCGTGGACCTTGCGCAGCGCATCGAGCAGCCAGCCCGGCGGATTGCGCGTTTCGCCGAGCAGCCCGCCGGCAATCACGATGTAGTCATAGGATTCGAGTGCCTCCAGCCGCTTGGTGGGCAGGATCGGCATGCCGCAGCTCGCCGAGACCGGCTGGTCGTTGACGGTCATCCAGTCCCACTGGCAGTAGATCTGCCGGCTGCGGAACGATTTGTCCGCGGCGAATCGCAGCGAGTCGACCAGGCCGGCCACCGGGACCAGCGTGAACTGATTCATCAGGATGAAGCCGACTCGCAGGTCGGGCCGACCGGGCGGCACCTCTTCGGCATCCTGGCTTGCGTCTCCATACTCTTCGTCTTCTGTATTCATCGCTCATCCCCGAAAAAGATGAGATTCCGGCATGCCGTATGGAGCGAAGTGTACGAGTTTGCCGTTGTCCTGTATGTGGCAAAAACACCTAAAAATATAACGGGACGGACAGCCTGAAAGGGGCCGGAAACGTTCCCGGCGCGTCACCGGCCGACGCGATGAAATGCGCTTCCTGCCCTAGGGAAATTCCTAGGCGGCGCCGTGCGCGGCATTCTAGGAATTGTCCTTCCCGTGATAGCCCGGCCGATCCGGCAACCGGAAAATCTGCCCCTGTATTGATTGATTTCTATCGGGGCAAAAAATCATGTACCGAGGTTTCTGGTATGCGCAGGCGCTGGATCGCGAATGTGCATTGGCGCCGGCACTCGAGGAATCGACGCAGGCCGACGTGTGCATCATCGGCGGCGGCTACCTGGCGCTGTGGTCCGCGATCCGGATGAAGAAGGCAAAACCCGGCCTGGATATCGTGGTGATCGAGAAGGATCGCTGCGGCTCCGGCGCGAGCGGGCGCAATGGCGGCTTCGTCAACAACTGGTGGGCGAAGTATCTGTCGCTGATGAGTATCTGCGGCGAAGCCGAAGCGCGTCGGATCTGCGAGGCTGCGGAATCGGCCATCGACGAAATCGGCGAATTCTGCCGCGAGCACGACGTCGATGCACAGTTCCGCAAGGACGGCTGGCTGTGGACCGCGAGCAATCCGCGTCAGCACAACTCGTGGCTGGTGCTGACCGAGAGCCTGGAGAAGTACGGCGTGAACCCGTTCCGGGCGCTGTCGCCGGAAGAGGTGAGGGACAAGTCCGGCTCGCCGCGCATCCTGTCGGGTATTTTCGATCCCAATGCGGCGACCGTGCAGCCGGCGCTGCTGGCGCGCGGCCTGCGCCGCGTGGCGATCGAACTGGGGGTGCGTGTCTACGAGAAGACGCCGATGACTCGCCTCGAGCGCAGCAAGCCGCCGGTGGTGTACACCCCGCGCGGCAAGATCACGGCGCGCAAGGTGGTCATCGCGATGAATGCTTGGGGCGCGCAATTCCCCGAGCTCAAGCGGATGTTCGTGGTCATGTCGAGCGACATGATCGCGACCGCGCCGATGAAGTCGCGACTCGATGCGACGGGCTTCAGGACCGGTGTGTGCGTGAGCGATTCGCGCACGGTACTCAACTACTGGCGCAACACGCCGGACGGCCGCATCGTGTTCGGCAAGCCGCTGGGCCAGTTCGCGTTCGCGTCGAAGATCGGCGCGCTGTACGACAAACCGTGCCCTGCGGTTGACGGCGTGACCGCCGAAATGCGCTCGTTCTATCCGCAACTGGCCGATGTACCCGTCGTCAACAGCTGGACGGGGCCGCTCGATCGCGCGATGAAGGGCCTGCCCAATTTCGGCTATCTCGGCGGCCATCGCGACATCGTGTTCGGCATCGGCTTTTCCGGCGCGGGCGTGGGCCCCACGGTGTTCGCAAGCCGCATCATCAAGTCGCTCGTCGAGGAAGCCAACGACGAGTGGGCCAATTGCGGTCTCGTCAACCAGCACATGAAGCTGCTGCCGCCGGAGCCGTTCCGTTTCATCGGCGCGCGCATGGTGCGCAACGCGCTGGTGCGCAAGGAGTCGCTGGAAGATGTCGACCGCGACGCCGGCGCACTCACCAATTTCCTCACGTCGCTGGCGCCTGCCGGCTATGCACCCAAGAAAGTCGTCAGCAAGGGATGACCATGTCGCATCACGTCGTTTTTCTCGACCATGAAGGTATCGCGCCTTCGGTGAAAGTGCCGCAGCTGCCGTTCGAGCATACGTGGACCAGCTACAGCTATACGTCGCCGCAGGACCTGGTCGCGCGGCTGCGGGACGCAACCGTCGCGCTGACCTGCAGCGTGCCGCTGCGTGCGGAGCATCTGCGTCAGTTGCCGAAACTCAGGATGATTTCGCTGGCGCTGACCGGTACCGATATCGTCGATCTCGACTACTGCCACGAGCACGACATCGTGGTGACGAACGTGCCCGGGTATGCAGCCAACACGGTGGCCGAGCACGTGATCGCGATGATGTTCGAGCTGCTGCGCAGGCCGTGCAGCTATCACAGGACGATGCAGAGGATCCATCGTCGCGAACAGGCACAGAAAAACATCTACTTCGATTTCCGCATCCGCGACGTGGCCGGCAAGACGCTCGGGATCATCGGCAACGGCGTGATCGCCCACCGGCTTGCCGAGCTCGCACGCGGCCTCGACATGAACGTCCTGTTCTACGACAAGGGCGGCGAGTTTCGCGGCGTACGCTTCGTGTCGCTCGCGCAACTGCTCGCGTGCAGCGACGTGCTGTCCGTCAACGTGCCGCTGACCGACGAAACGCGCGACATGCTCGGTGAACGGGAACTCGCGCAGATGAAGCGTGACGCAATCCTGATCAACACCGCGCGCGGCGGCATCGTCAACGAGGCGGCGCTGATCGACGCGATGCTCGGCGGCCGGCTCGGTGGCGCGGCCTTGGACGTGCTGGTGAACGAGCCGGTCGATGTCGACGACCCGGTCTTTCAACTGATCGACCTGGACAACTTCATCCTGAATCCGCACGTTGCGTGGAGCAGCGAAGACGCGATGCAGGGCCTGATCGACAAGGCGCTCGGCAACATCGTTCAGTTCGCGAACGGCGAGACGCCGCAATTTGCCATCCAGAAGGTAACCGCATGACTTCCATCATCAAGACCAGTTTCGTCGACGGCGCGTTCGTCGAGCCCGACAGTCAGGCCGATTGCCTCGAGAACCGCAATCCGTCGAACCCCGCCGAGATCGTCGATCGCTTTTCCCGCACCGATGCGGTGCTTGCCGAGAAGGCGATCCAGGCTGCAGCGAAAGCAAGCCGCACATGGCGCCGGAGCAACCCGCAGGTGCGCGCCACTATCCTCGATCGCATCGGCAGCGAAATTCTTGCGCGCCGCCAGGAGCTGGCCGAACTGCTGGCGCGCGAGGAAGGCAAGATCGTGCGCGAGGCGCTGGGCGAAGTGGACCGGGCCGGCCACTCGTTCAAGTTCTACGCGCAGGAAGCACTGCGCGCGAACGGCGAGAAATACGATTCCGTGCGCGAAGGCGTGGGCATCGACGTGTTCACGCAGCCGGTCGGCGTGGTGGGCATCATCAGCCCATGGAACTTCCCGATCGCGATCCCGGCGTGGAAGATCGCGCCGGCGCTCGCGTACGGTAATGCGGTCGTGTTCAAGCCGGCCGAGCTGGTGCCTTCGTCGGCGTGGGCGCTGGCGGAAATCATTTCGCGCTCCGGGTTGCCGGCCGGCGTCTTCAACATGCTGATCGGGCCGGGCCGCACCGTTGGCGACGCCATTCTGCGTTCGCCGCAGGTTGACGCGATCACGTTCACCGGTTCCGAAGGCACCGGACGGCAGGTCGCGCGGATCGCGGCCGAGCGGCTGGTGCGCGTGCAACTGGAAATGGGCGGCAAGAACCCGCTCGTCGTGCTGGACGACGCCGATCTGGACGTCGCCGTCGAGGTGGCGCTGAACGGTTCGTTTCATTCGACCGGCCAGCGTTGCACGGCCAGCTCGCGGGTGATCGTGACGGCCGGCATTCACGACGCGTTCGTCGAACGGCTCGCCGAGCGCACTCGTGCGCTGCGTGTGGGCGATGCGCTGAGTGCCGACACCGATATCGGGCCGGTGGTCGATCCGGGCCAGCTCAGGCAGAACCTTGCGTATGTCGAATCGGGGCTGCAGGAGGGCGCAACGCTGATGTGCGGCGGCAATCATCTGGACAACGACAAGGATGCCTATCATTTCTCGCCCGCGTTGTTTATCGATGTGCAGCCGCACATGCGTATCTACCGCGAGGAGATCTTCGGGCCGGTGCTGGCCGTGCTGAAGGTCGCGGATTACGACGCGGCGCTGGCAGCCGCGGAGGACACGCCGTTCGGCCTGTCCGCCGGCATCGTCACGACGTCGTTGAAGCATGCGGAGGACTTCAAGCGCCGCTCGTCGGCCGGCATGGTGATGGTGAACTTGCCGACGGCGGGCGTGGACTATCACGTTCCGTTCGGCGGCAACCGCGGGTCGAGTCTCGGCCCGCGCGAGCAAGGAACGTATGCGCGCCAGTTCTTCACGCGGGTGAAGACCGCGTATCAGCTTTCCTGAACGTCCGCTAGGGGTCTTTCGAATGTCCGTCACTGCTTCGCGCACCAAGCCGCTTGTCGTGGTCAAGCTGGGCTCCACCTTCTCCGGGCTGTCGTCGGAACGGGGGGATTTCGAGCACTGGTTTCGCGATGCAGTGGCCGACGGAGATCTTCCCGTGCGGATTCTGGACGCCGCAGCCCGCCCGGCGCTGCCGGAACCCGATGCGCTGGCCGGCGTGATATTGACAGGATCCAGCAGCATGGTGACGGACCGCTTGCCATGGAGCGAGCGCTTGCGCCCGTGGCTAGCGCGGATCGTCGCCGAGGGCTTGCCGGTACTGGGCGTTTGCTACGGGCATCAGCTTTTGGCCGATGCGCTGGGTGGTGAGGTCGGCCAGCGTTCGCAGGGGGTCGAGATCGGGACGGTATCGGTGACGCGCAATGCGGGTTCCGACGGCGATCCGCTGTTCGGCGCACTACCGCGACAGTTTCCCGCGCATTGCGTGCACTGGCAGTCCGTTTTGCGCCTGCCGGCGAATGCGTGTGTGCTTGCCGGCTCGGCGGCCGATTCGCACCAGGCGTACCGGGTGGGTGAGCGGGCGTGGGGCGTGCAATTTCATCCGGAGTTTTCCGAACTCGCCATGCGTTTTTATATCGACGCGTATGTGGACGAGCTAACGCAGGACGGTCGTGACCCGGCATACCTGCACGCCGAGGTTCAGCCGACGGCAGACAGTGCGCGCCTGCTGCTCGCATTTGCAAAGCTTTGTCGCTCGCGTACGTGAGCGTGGGGTCGTCGGCCGAGTCGGGACGACGTTTTTAGTTGAAGTCGAATTGAAATCTGGCCGACGGCAAGCGCCTTGCCGATTCCTTCAGTCACCGGAGTTGAACTCATGCTCAATATTCGTCAGAGAGTGCTTGCCACGACCGTCAGCGTCATCGCCTTATCCGTCGCTTGTAGCCAGGCCAATGCACAGCAGGTAGTCAGGATCGGCGTATCGAGCCCACTTACCGGGATCAATGCCGCCAACGGCAAGGATCTCGAGAATGGCGTGCGTCTCGCGGTCGAGGAGGCCAATGCACAGCACATCAAGCTAGCCGGTCAGGACGTCCGCTTCGAGGTCGATTCGGTGGATGACCAGTCCGATCCGCGCATTGGCGTTCAGGTCGCGCAGAAGCTCGTGGATGACGGTGTAGTCGCGGTTGTCGGGTACTACAACTCGGGCGTTGCGTTGCCGTCCGCACCGGTCTTCGCGAAGGCCGGCATCCCGCTGATCGATCCGGCTGCGACCAATCCAGCCATCACGCGCCAGGGTTTGAAGACCGTGTTCCGCATCATCGCGACGGACACCCAGAATTCCGGCAATGCGGGCAAGTATGCGGTGACGGTCATGAAGGCCCGGCGGATCGGGGTGATGGACGACCGCACCGCATTCGGCCAAGGGGCGGTCGAGGAATTCAAGAAGGCCGTCGCGGCTGCAGGCGGCACGATCGTCGCGGCAGAGTACACGAACGACAAGGCGGTCGAGTTCAGCGCGCAGCTGACGAACCTCAAGGCGGCGAACGTAGACATGCTGTTCTACGGCGGTGGCGACAATCAGGCGGCACTGATCACGAAGCGGATGCGCCAGCTCGGCATGCGCACGCAGTTCGTCGGCAGTGGCGGCATCGCGGACAGCATTTTCGTCAACGTGGCCGGACCTGCCGCTGAAGGCGCGATGGCGTGGGAATACGGCCGGCCGATCGGCACGCTGCCGCAGGGCAAGGCGTTCGAGCAGAAGTTCAAGAAGCGGTTCGGCGCGGACATCCTCACCTATGCGCCGTTTGCGTACGATTGCGCGTGGGTGGCGATCAACGCGATGAAGCAGGCCAATTCCGCGAAGCCTGCGGAGTTCGTGCCGGCGCTGCGTGCCACGCACTACGAGGGCATTACGGGAAAGATCGCGTTCGACGCGAATGGCGATCTGAAGAATCCGACGTCGACGCTTTATCAGGTAAAGAGCGGCCGCTGGGCGCCTGTGACGACGATCGGGGCGGAGTAGCGCCGGCTGGGTCGCGTGATCGTGTCGGGCGGCCATGTCTGTGCCGCTGTCGACGCAATCCGCGATTCACGCGTCGGTTTTCCGCGCACGCGATTTGCCCGCCGCAGGAAACATGCTGCCACCACGTGGCCGATTCGGTTCGATCCGCATCTGCCGGATCACGCGCCGGAAATCGATCTCGTACGCGGCCAGCGTGCTGATCAGCTTCGTGATGACCGCGACACCGAGAAGACCAATGCGCCCGACAGCGGCAAGCAATGGACGCAGGTGTTCGCTGAAGGTTGAGGCGGCCGGATGCTGCGGGATGTCGGGCACCTACGGGCACGAGGCGCGCAATCGCGAGACCTTGTCGGCCGGCTGCCTTATCGCCGGTTCCTCGCTTCATCGACCATCGAGCACCATCGCTCCAGCGGATGCCGGGCGAGCAGCGCTGCGCAATGAATCGCAAGCGCCGGCAAGCGGAGCAGGAAACCCTTCCATCGATCGGCCATCGTGTTCTCCGGTGTCCCGTATGCGAAGCGGGCGATGTGTGTCGCCCGCGCCCTCTATAGTCCGAGCGCCGTTTTCACGGTGGCCAGCCCGTTCCTGCCGTCGAAACTTGTGACTCCGTCGAGCCAGCCGTCGAGCACGTCGGGATGTTGCCGGAGGTACGCCCTTGCCGCGTCATCCGGCCGCGTCTTGTTCATCACGTCGAGCATCAACCGGTTTTCCATGTCGGTCGTAAAGCGCAGGTTCGAGACCAGCCGCCCCGCATTCGGGCAGCGTTGGGCAAAGCCGTTCGCCGTCAGCGTATACACGCGGGCTTCCCCATAGTTCGGGCCGAACGACGCATCGCCGCCGGCGAGATACTGGATCGGCACCTGGATGTTCATCGGGTGCGGCGCCCAGCCGATGAATACCACCCACTTCTTTTCGCGTACCGCGCGCTGGACGGTGACCAGCATGCCGGCTTCGCTCGATTCGACGAGTTTGAATCCGCGCAGGCCGTGCTCGTTGTTGTCGATCATCCGCTGAATCGTGGCGTTCGCGCTGCTGCCCGGTTCGATGCCGTAGATCTTTCCGTCGAGTTCGGCGCGGTGCTTCGCGATGTCGTCGAACGACCGGAGCCCGCCCTGGTACGCGTAGTCGACCGTCGCGAGCGTTTCCTTCGCGCCGGACAGGTTCGGCGGCTCGAGCTTCACGAACGCATGCGAATCGAGGAACGGCTGGATCTGCTTGTCCTGAATGGGCCACCAGTAGCCGAGCGACACGTCGATCTGCCGGCTCTTCAGTCCGGCGAAGGAGATCGGTACGGACGACAGCGTCGTCGTCGGGCGATAGCCGAGACTCTCGAGCAGCAGCGACGCCAGCGCCGTGGTGACCGTAATGTCGGTCCAGCCGATATTCGAGAGCCGCACCGGTCGGCACGCCGCGTCGTCTTGCGCGGAAGCCATGCCGGGCAGCGACGACGCGATGGCCAGCGTCGTGAGCATGCGAGCCATTCTGGATTTCATGTTCGGGCCGGAAGAAAGGGGTGAGGGGCAAGGGTTTCGAAAGGCACCCGGGTTCACGCGTGAAAAGTGGAACCGCGCTGCACACCATGCTAGCGAAGCCGCCGGAACGGGAAACCGCCAATTGCGACATCAAGTTATGAAAATCGGCCGGCTCGTGCCGCTGCCGCGCATGCGGTGGTCCAGCCCAAGTTTTTTTGGGGCAAATGGCTTTTTTTTCATCGTTTGCGAAGGCCATGACCGATGCGTAACTTCAGCACCGAAGCGCAATTTGCCGAATCGAAAATCCCGTCCCCCTTTCAGGAGCATGCAATGAGCGAATGTCTCGCGCAGCAGGACCTCGAGATCGCCGGCCGTGCATTCAATGCGAAGGACGTCGCCGCCTCGTCGACGCTGAATGCGAAGTGCTACACGGACCCGAAGTACTTTGACGCGGAACTGGACGCCGTTTTCCGCCGATCGTGGCAGTGGGTGTGTCATGCGGAAAAGGTGCGCGAGCCGGGCGCCTACTACGTGGCCGACGTGGCCGGGCGGAGCATCGCCGTGGTGCGCGACCGGGCCGGCAGCCTGCGCGCGTTCTACAACGTCTGCAAGCACCGCGCGCATCACCTGCTTGCCGGCGAAGGCAAGGCACGCGTGATCACGTGCCCTTATCACGCGTGGAGCTACAACCTCGATGGCGGCCTGCGCCAGGCGCCGATGACGGAGACGCTGATCGACTTCAGGAAAGAGGATATCTGCCTGTCGCAAGTGCAGGTCGAGGAATTCTGCGGGTTCGTGTACGTGAACATGGACCCGGCCGCCGCGTCGCTCGCGTCGCAAAGCGGGGACCTGAAAGCCGAGATCGACCGGTTCGCGCCGGACGTCGGCACGCTGACGTTCGCGCGCCGTCTGCAGTTCGATATCCGGTCGAACTGGAAGAATGTCGTCGACAACTTCCTCGAGTGCTACCACTGCCCGACCGCCCACAAGGATTTCGTGAGCCTGCTGCAGTTCGACACCTACAAGGTGACGACGCACGGGATCTACTCGAGCCACATGGCGAAAGGCGGCAACGCCGGCAACACCGCGTACAGCGTGGAAGGTGCGACCTGCGACGACCACGCGGTGTGGTGGGTCTGGCCCAACACGTGCCTGCTGCGCTATCCGGGCCGCGCGAATTTCCTCGTGCTGAACATCATCCCGGTGGCGCCCGATCGCACGATCGAGACCTACGACTTCTACTTCGAATCCGCCGAGCCGACGCCGCAGGAGATCGAGGCGATCAACTACGTCCGCGACGTGCTGCAGCAGGAGGACATCGACCTGGTCGAAAGCGTGCAGCGCGGCATGAGCACGCCCGCGTTCGAAAGCGGCCGGATCGTAAGCGATCCGCAGCAGTCGGGCATGAGCGAGCACGCGCTGCATCACTTCCACGGGCTGGTGCTGAAGGCCTATCAGGATGCGCTGAAGTAACGCGGTCGTGGCATGCCGTCGCGCGCCGGCACCTCGCCGGACCGATGGCGGCGCGCTCGAATCGTCTTGCGAATACCGGTGTGTCGAGACAAACGCGAATGCGATCGCGACGACACCGGCCAACCTGCACAAGTGAAGGTCATCTCCATGTCGAACAGCATCATCATCACCTGCGCGGTCACGGGCGGCATCCACACGCCGACCATGTCGCCCCACCTGCCCATCACGCCCGCGCAGATCGCGGCGGAATCGATCGCGGCGGCCGAAGCCGGCGCATCGATCATCCATCTGCATGCACGCGACCCGGAAACGGGGCGGCCGACGCCCGACCCGAAAGTGTTCATGCAGTTCCTGCCCGTCATCAAGGCGAACTGCGACGCGATCATCAACGTGTCGACCGGCGGCGGCCTGGGCATGACGCTCGAACAGCGTCTCGAAGCGGCCCTCGTCGCGAAGCCCGAGATGGCGTCGCTCAACTGCGGGTCGCTCAATTTCGGCATCTTCCCGATGCTGCAGAAACACGCCGAATGGCAGCACGACTGGGAGCCCGCGTTTCTCGACATGACGCGCGACTTCGTGTTCAAGAACACGTTCAAGGACATCGAATACACGCTGCGCGAACTCGGCGACACGCACGGGACGCGCTTCGAGTTCGAGTGCTACGACCTCGGCCACCTGTACAACCTCGCGTATTTCGTCGACAAGGGGCTGCTGAAGCCGCCGTTCTTCATCCAGATGATCTTCGGGATCCTCGGCGGGATGGGGGCCGATACGGACAACCTGAGCCATCTGCACAGCATCGCGCAACGGCTGTTCGGAGACGGCTTCGAATGGTCCGTCCTCGCGGCCGGGCGCAACCAGATGAAATTCGCGACGCAGTCCGCCGTGATGGGCGGCAACGTGCGCGTCGGGCTCGAGGACAACCTGTACATCGATCGCGGCCAGCTGGCGGCGTCGAATGCCGACCAGGTCCGCAAGATCCGGCGCATCGTCGAGGAGCTCGGCTTCACGGTCGCGACGCCCGCCGAGGCGCGCGTGCGGCTGGGCCTGAAGGGCCGCGACCAGGTCGGGTTCTGAGCGCGGTCGCACATCTTTCCGGATCTCAAACAGGTCGATTAGTCATGCAAACGATGAACCTGATCAATGGTGAGCGGGTAGCGGGTGACGGAGAAGCGTTTCCGGTCGTCAACCCGGCGACGGGCGACACCGTCGTCACGATGCGCGATGCGTCGGCCGAGCAGGTCGATGCGGCCGTCGCGGCGGCGGCCGCGGCATTCCCGTCGTGGTCCGCGACACCGCCGGGCGCGCGGGCGGCGCGCCTGCTGGCACTGGCGGATGCGATCGAGGAACGCGCGGACGCGTTCGCGGCGCTCGAATCGCTGAACTGCGGCAAGCCGCTGCACGCGGTGAAGGCGGACGAGCTGCCGTTGACCGTCGACGTGTTTCGTTTCATGGCCGGCGCCGCGCGTTGCGTGTCGGCATCCAGCGCGGGCGAGTACGTGGCCGGGTTCACGTCGATGATCCGGCGCGACGCGGTCGGCGTGGTGGGATCGATCGCGCCGTGGAACTATCCGCTGATGATGGCGGCGTGGAAGCTGGCGCCGGCGCTGGCGGCCGGCTGCCCGGTCGTCCTGAAGCCGTCGGAGCTCACGCCGCTGACGTCGCTGCGGGTCGCGGAACTGGCGGCCGAGCTCTTTCCGCGCGGGGTCGTCAACGTGGTCGTCGGCCGTGGCGCGACGACGGGCGATGCGCTGATCAACCATCGTCAGCTCGATCTCGTGTCGCTGACCGGCGGCCCCGCGACGGCGAGCCGGATTCTCGAAGCGTCGTCGCGCAAGCTGATGCATACGCACATGGAGCTGGGCGGGAAGGCGCCGGTCATCGTGTTCGACGACGCGAACCTGGACGCGGCCGTCGAAGGCATTCGCAACGCGGCGTTCTTCAACGCCGGGCAGGATTGCGCGCAGCCTTGCAGGCTCTACGTCGAGGACGGGATCTACGACACCTTCGTCGCGAACCTGGCGAATCGCGTCGCGTCGATCCGGCTCGGCGCACCGGACGATACACGTACCGAAATGGGGCCGGTGATCTCCGAAGGCCATCGCCGGCGCATCGCCGGTTTCGTGGACCGCGCGCGTGACCTGCGTCATGTGGAGATACTCACCGGCGGGCGCGATGTCGCCGGCGGCGGCTACTTCTACGAGCCGACGATCGTCGCGCATGCGCGGCAGGACGACGAGATCGTTCAGCGTGAGGTGTTCGGCCCGGTCATCTCCATCACGCGGTTCAGCGGCGCGGAACAGGCGATTCATTACGCGAACGACAGCCCGTATGGCCTCGCGTCGTCGATCTGGACACGCGACGTGGGCAAGGCGATGACGGTCGCGTCACGCCTGCGTTGCGGCATCACGTGGATCAACGCGCATGGCGTGGCCACCGCCGAAATGCCGCACGGCGGCATGAAGGCTTCCGGATACGGGAGCGACATGTCCGTCTACGCGCTCGAGAACTACACGACGGTGCGGCACGTACAGATCGCACACGTGTAGCGGTCTATTTTCGGCGAGCGGGTAGCGCCTGCCGACGGACCGGCGGCGACCCGGCATCCACTCACCAGATCCAGAGGTAACGATGACGCAACATCAAAGCGGTGCGCTGGACCGGCAAGTGCTGATCGTGCGGGCGGTGGCCGACGAGGCCAACGGTATCCGCAGCTACGAACTGGCCACGGAGGACGACGCGGACCTGCCGGCCTACGAGCCGGGCGCGCACGTGGCCGTCCACCTCGAAAACGGCATCACGCGACAGTATTCACTCTACGAAGCAGCCGGGCTCCGGAGAACCTACCGGATTGCCGTGCTGAAGGATCCGGCAAGCCGTGGCGGCTCGCGCTTTCTGCATGAACAGGTGGGCGTCGGTGAGCGAGTGCGGATCAGCGGGCCATACAACCATTTTCCGATGACGGCCGGCGCGACGTCGTCGCTGCTGATCGCGGGCGGCATCGGGATCACGCCGATCCTGTCGATGGCGGCTCGCCTGTTCAGCGAAGGGCAGCCGTTCGCGTTGCATTACTGCGCGCGGCGCGAGCAGGACGCGGCGTTCGTCGATCTCCTGCGGCGCGGTGTGCCGTTCGCGGCGCACGTGCACCTGCATTTCGACGGAGGCGATCCGGGCAAGGGGCTCGACGTCCGGTCGCTTCTCTCAGGCGTGACGGAAGGCCGCCATCTCTATTGCTGCGGCCCCGGCGGCCTGATGAATGCGGTGGAAGCCGCGGCGTCGCACTGGCCGGCGGGTACCGTGCATTTCGAGCGCTTTGCCGCCGAGACGGCGGACGCAGCGGAGAACACGGCCTTCCGGATCCATCTGTGCAAATCCGGCCTGGACCTGGACGTGCCCGCCGACAAGAGCGTGCTGCAGGTGCTGAAGCACGCGGGGTTCGACATCAGCACGGTCTGCGAGCAGGGCGTGTGCGGCGCATGCCTGACCGACGTGGTCGACGGCGTGCCGGAGCACCGCGATCAGATCCTGACCGACGACGAGAAGCGCGCGAACGACGTGATGGCGGTGTGTTGTTCCCGGTCGAGATCGCCTCGACTGGTGCTGGACCTGTAATGACGCCCGGCGGGCGGATCTCGACCGCCGGTCTCCCGATACTCGAATTCAGGATGGAAGAGCACGATGAGCACGCAGCATGACATGCCCCATGGCATCGAAGTCGTTGGCATTCTCGGCGCCGGCACGATCGGCGCAAGCTGGGCCGCGCTGTTTCTGGCGGCCGGGCTGGAGGTCGACGTATACGATCCGTCGCCGGAAGGGGAGGCGTTCGTTCGCGACTATGTGCGTCACGCGTGGCCGAGCCTGGAGCGGCTCGGGTTGGCCCGGCGGGGTGACCCGGGACGGTTGCGCTTCGTGTCGACGCCCGAGGAAGCCGTGGCCCGCGCGCAGTTCGTGCAGGAAAGCGTGCCCGAGCGGATCGAGATCAAGCATGCGCTGTACCGGCGCATCGAGGATCATCTCGATCCTCGCGCGATCGTCTGCTCCAGCGCATCGGGCCTGCTCGTGAAGGAAATGCAGGCGGGCTGGAAGAACCCGGGCCGCTTCATCCTCGGGCATCCGTTCAATCCGCCTCATCTGATTCCGCTGGTCGAGCTGCTGGGCAACGAGAAGACCGAGTCCGGCGTGCTGGAACTCGCCGAGCAGTTCTACGCCGCCTGCGGAAAGATCACGATCCGGGTCAACAAGGAAGTGCCGGGCCACGTCGCGAACCGGTTGCAGGCGGCACTGTGGCGGGAAGCGATTCATCTGGTGGTCGAAGGGGTCGCGACGGTCGGCGACGTCGACAAGGCCGTTTCTGCCGGCCCGGGCCTGCGATGGTCGGTGATGGGGCCGCACATGCTGTTCAACCTCGGCAGCGGCGGCCACGGGCTCGGCGTCTTCTGCGAGCGTTTTGCGCCGTCGTTCCATCGCTGGTGGGACGATCTCGGCCATCCGACGCTCGATCCGGAGACGATCCGGAAACTGGTCGACGGCGTGAAGGCGGAAGAAGACGGCCGGCAATTCCACGACCTGGCGGCGGAGCGCGACCGCAAGATCGTCGAAGCGAGCAAGGCGATCACGGATGCGGCGTACCCGACCCGCGCGATCGATGTGGTGGGCGAGCGGAAGGTCGCGGCCCGATGAAACCCGCCGGGCGCCGGCACGAAGCCGCCGCCCGGCATACGTCGACGACACGTCGAAGGATGGCGCCAGATGCAAGCGGAACTCGTGGTCCATGAAGGGCAGGTACGCGCGGAGTGGATCGACTACAACGGGCACATGAACGACGCGTGCTACGTGCGCGTGTTCAGCGAGTCGATCGACCGCTGGCTGGACGGCATCGGGATGGACGACGCGTTCCGATCGCGCGAGCGGGTGTCGGTCTATACGCTGCAAACCGTCGTGCATTACCTGAAGGAAATCGGGCTGGGCGCGCCGTTCGTCGTCACGGCCCGCGTGCTCGAGCACGACAGCAGGAAATGTCGGGTTTTCCTGACCATGCGGCACCCGATCGACGCCGAACACTTTGCTACGATGGAAGCCCTTTTGCTGCACGTGGACATGACGCTTCGGCGCAGCACGGCGTTTCGCGAGCAGACGCTGGCGCGGCTCGACGCGCTGTTTGCCGCGCAGCGAGATGCCCCGTTGCCGGCGCAAGCGGGTCGAGGCCTTTCACTGGTGAAAGGACAGTGATGTTCGCGTCGATGAACCGGCTCGACTCAGGCGGCAATGCACGTTGCGCCGGTCCGGCGGCCCGCCCGCTTCGACGCGCCGCAATACGACCGACTTCCGTCCCGAGAGAAGCCCCCGACATGGTTAGCCGCTTGAAGCACCTCCCGCCGCTGTCGTATCTCACCGCGTTCGAGGCAGCGGCCCGGCATGAGAGTTTCACGAGTGCCGCCGAGGAACTGTGCGTGACCCAGAGCGCGATCAGCCGGCAGATACGGCTGCTCGAGGAAACGCTGGGCTGCGCGTTGTTCGTGCGGTCTCACAAGGCGGTGTCGCTCACCGACGGCGGGCGGAAGTTCCAGCGGACCGTCAATGCGGCGCTGGATCTGCTGGCCGCCGCCGCGTACGAATTGCGCGTGCAGGCGTCGACGTCGACGGTCACGGTGTCGGCGGATCTCGCGATCGCGTCGCACTGGCTGATTCCGCGCCTGCCGAAGTTTCGGGCCGAGCATCCGGAGATCATCATTCACGTCGATGCGTCGGATGAGGACACGCGCAACATCCGGGAAGGCGCGGACCTGGCGATCCAGTTCGGCGACGGCTACTGGCCGGCCTGCAACGCGCGGTTCCTGCTCGAGGAAGAGATCTTCCCGGTGTGCACGCCGGCGTATCTGGCCCGACTCGCGCCGATGGCGCACACGCGGGATCTGCTGAGCGCGACGTTGATCCATCTCGAGACGCGTCATTGGGACTGGATGGACTGGGCGACCTGGTTCGCGCATCACGACATCGCGCTGACCGAGCCGCGGCAGGACCTCTACATCAACAACTATCCGGCAGTCCTGCAGGCCGCGATGGGCGGGCAGGGCATCGCGATGGGATGGCGCTATCTGGCCGACGACATGCTGGCGACCGGGGTGCTGGTGCGGCCGATCGAGACCTCGGTGCGGACCGGCCGCGGGTTTTATCTGCTGCATCCGAGCGATACGTTGTTGAGCCCGGAGGCGCGGATCTTCTGCGACTGGATCGTCGGGCAATGCGCGGAATAGGGATGGCCGGCGGCGCGTGAAAGCGGGCGCCGACCGGCGGGCATGATGCCGGTTGAATAGAGGTTGAGAGGATCGATGCGATGAAATCGACATTCAGTCATTTCGGATTCCTGATATTGGAAAAGTATTCGATGATTGCGCTGACGAGTGCGATCGAGGCATTGCGAATGGCCAACCAGCTGCTCGGCTTCTCCCGCTACGACTGGACCATTTACTCGGTCGACGAAACGGCGATTCGCGCCAGCAACGGCATCGTCGCGGGGCCGGCGTGCCCGCTGGACCTTGCCGCGTGCGTGCCCGACGTGATGTTCGTCTGCGGCGGATGGGACGTACGCGACGCCGTGGACGACGGGACCAAACGGCTGCTCCGGACCCTGGCCGCGCGCGGCGTCGCGGTGGGCGGGCTGTGCACGGGAGCCTATGCGCTGATGGCCAGCGGCCTGCTCGACGGCTATCGCTGCGCGGTTCACTGGGAGGTGCTGTCCGAGCTGCATGACGAGTTTCCGGACGTCCGCTTCGTCGACGAACTCTTCGCCATCGACCGCGATCGCGTCACCTGCACCGGTGGAACGGCGCCGCTGGACATGATGCTGCACCTGATCGCGTCGGATCTCGGTCCGCCGATGGCCCGGCATATCTCGGAGCAATTCTCGATCGAGCGGGTCAGGGCCGTGACCGATCCGCAGCCGATTCCGATCGCGTCACGGGTGGGCTTTTCGCGCGAGGAACTGATCGAGACGGTGCGGCTGATGGAGGCGAATATCGAGGAGCCGCTCACGGTGCCGGACCTGGCCCGGTTGTCCGGCGTGTCGATGCGCCACCTGCAGCGCGTCTTCAGGGACGCATTGGACGTGACGCCGCACGAGTACTACGTCGGCCTGCGCTTGAAGCGTGCGCGGAAACTGATCCGCTACTCGAACATGTCGATCGCGACCGTCACGAAGACCTGCGGATTCCAGAGCGTCACGCATTTCAGCAAGGCCTTTCGCACTTTCTTCGGACACGCACCGAGTCACGAACGCCGGGCCCGCGAATCCGCCGGTGCGCTGGCCTGATCCCGATCATTTCAACGACGCAACCCGAGGTATCACCATGAATCGAACTGGTATGGCGGCGCGGGTCGCCGCGCTGTGCATGTCCGCGGCAGTCCATTCCGCCGGCGCGGCGGAGCCGGCGGCCTGCAGAAACGTGCGAATGGCCGATGTCGGCTGGAGCGACATCGCGGCCACGACCGGGCTGGCTTCCACGATGCTGTCCGCGCTGGGCTACAACCCGTCGAAGACGATCGCATCGGTGCCGATCGCGTTTGCGGGGGTCAAGAGCAAGCAGATCGACATTTTCCTCGGTTACTGGTCGCCGTCGATGGATCCGATCATCGCGCCGTTCGTCAAGAGCGGCTCGATCAAGGTCCTTCCCGAGCCGAACCTGAAAGGCGCGAAATTCACGCTGGCGGTGCCGGACTACGTGTATCAGGCGGGGCTCAGGACGTTCGCGGATCTGCCGAAGTATGCGGACAAGCTGCAGTACCGCATCTACGGGATCGAGCCGGGGAACGACGGCAACCAGCTGATCGGCAAGATGATCCGGGAGAACAAGGACGGGATCGGCAAGTTCAAGCTGGTGGAATCGAGCGAGGCAGGCATGCTCGTCGAGCTCAACCGGGCCGTTCGCGACAAGCAGTGGATCGTGTTTCTCGCGTGGGAGCCTCATCCGATGAATGCGTAACACAGGATCAACTACCTGTCCGGCGGCGATGACGTGTTCGGCCCGAACTACGGCGAGGCGAAGGTGTTCACGGTCGAGCCGCCGGATTACGAGGCGCGGTGCCCGAACGTCGCGAAGTTCGCGTCGAACCTGCATTTCACGACCGAGCTCGAGAATCATTTGATGATTCCGATCATGAACCATCAGGATCCGAACCAGGCCGCGACGGAATGGCTGAAACGGAACACGTCGATGCTGGACACATGGCTGGCCGGCGTCACGACGTTCGACGGCAAGCCGGCGCTACCGGCGGTGAAAGGGTATCTCGCTGCGCACTAGCAGCGGTTCGACGCAGGCAGGCGAGTGGGCGGCGCGGCGCGGAGGCGCGGTTTCGCGTCTTCCGCGCGGCAGGGGGCGACGGTGCGGCCGCAGGATCGCGTTCGACGCGAACGGCGGTGCCGGGATTCCTGCGGCGATACGCGTTCAAGTGACGCGCGGTAACCGGGCGCCGGCTACGGCCATCGGCGCGGAACCAACCTTCCGCGGGTTACGACTCGTCGTCGCGGGTCGTTTCGGAACGTGTTTTTTCCACCGCAGGAAACGTGCCGCCGCCGCGCGGCCGTTTCGGCTCGATCCGCATCTGCCGGATCACGCGCCGGAAATCGATCTCGTGCGCAGCCATCGTGCCGATCAGTTTCGCGATGACCGCGAGGTGGGACGGGACCGTGCCCTTGCTCGAATAGTTCGTGATCGAGCTTTCGTTCATCTTGATCAGGCGGGCGAACTCGCGCGCCGTCAGCTGTGCCTTCTTCAACTCCTGTTGAAATTCCGCATACGCCATTGCACACATGATGCTTCGTCTCCGTGAATCAGAAATCGGCCCGCGCGGCGCCGGCGCCGACGGGTGGCGTCCCCGTCGTGCCAGCGCCGCGGCGGGTTACATCTTCACCTGGTCGACGAAGGTCTTCTTGCCGCTCTTGTAGCCGTAGATCGAGATGATCCCGTGCGTCAGGTCGCCCTTCGAATCGAACGTCGTCGTGCCGATCACGCCGTCGTACTTCGTTGCCGGCATCGCGGCGAGGATCTTCGCCGGATCGGTCGAGTTCGCGCGCTTCATCGCGTCGACCGCGATGTAGACCGCGTCATACGCGAACGGCGCATCGAACTTGATGCCCTGGTTGAAGCGCTTCTGGTACTTCGCGAGGAAGTCCGCGCCGCCCGGCATCTTCTCGAGCGCAGCGCCCGCCTGCGAGCACGTCACGTTGTCGGCCGCCGGGCCGGCCAGGTCGGCCAGCGAGTCGGTGCACACGCCGTCGCCCGACAGGATCTTCGCGCGCAGGCCGAGCTGCTTCGCCTGCTTCGCGAGCGGGCCGCCGGTCGCGTCCATGCCGCCGTACATGATCGCGTCCGGGTTCTCGCCCTTGACCTTGGTCAGGATCGCGCGGAAGTCGACCGCCTTGTCGTTGGTCGCGTCGTGCGACAGCACCTTCAGGCCGAGCGCCTTCGCCTTCTTTTCGAACTCGTTCGCGAGGCCCTGGCCGTACGCGGTCGAATCGTCGATCACCGCCACGGTCTTCACGCCCTTCGACTGCGCGTAGCTCGCGAGTGCCGGGCCCTGCTGCGCATCGGTCGCGACGACGCGGTAGGTCGTCTTGAAGCCTTGCTGCGTGTAGGTCGGGTTCGTGGCCGACGGCGAGATCTGCACGATGCCCGCGTCGCTGTAGATCTTCGACGCCGGGATCGACGTGCCCGAGTTCAGGTGGCCGATGACGGCGACGACCTTGTCGTCGACGAGCTTCTGCGCGACCTGGGTGGCCTGGCGCGGGTCGGCCGCGTCATCCTGCGCATCGAGTTGCAGCGTGATCTTCTTGCCGCCGATCGTGAGGCCCTTCGCATTGATTTCCTCGACCGCGAGGCGCGCACCGTTCTCGTTGTCCTTGCCGAGGTGCGAGATGCCGCCCGTCGTCGGTTCGACGCTGCCGATCTTGACGACCTGGTCGGCCATCGCGGTCGACGCGGCCGCGAATGCGGCGGCAGCCAGTGCGACGGTGATCAGGGGTTTGCAGCGCATGCCGACAGTGCTTCGTTCCATCTGCCATCTCCGATTTGAATGTCTTTCTATTGACGTCTCGACCGGCCGACGGCGAGGTCGGGGCGATCGGACGAGTCTCCATACCCATCATGGGCTTCACTTGCATCGCGTCCGGCCCCTCGACATGCCGCCCGGACGAGCGGGCGAATCGGGGCCTGATACGGTGCAATTCGTATGAATATATATGAAGCCGATTTTGCGCGCTGCAGCGAATCGCGTAGCGGGGCGGGCGCAGTACGGCCGGCGCGTGAAATTCGGAGGCGCCGGATGCCGGAAATCGTGCGCCGCGGCAGGCCACAGGCTGCGATTCGCTGTCGACGGCCTTACGGCCGCATCCATTATTCGGCCGGTGGCCCGAGCGAAGCCATGCACACTGACGTGCGGTCAATCCGGAACTGTTCGGTCGTTTTGTCTGCACAGTTTGGACGATTTCGATTGCGCATCCGGTTGCGGGGCCCTGCTTCATCGGGAGCGATGCCCTTGTTTTAACGCAACTAACGGTCTGGTCCGGTAGCGTCAGCGAACTGGTGCGAGTCGATGGCCCTCGTGAAGAATTCCGCTTTGCAGATGCCGGGGTTCATTCCGGCCAGCTCGCTTGCGGATCGCCGGGCCGATCGCGCCGGGCCGAAGCGCCTGCGATCCTACGAACGTCCGCGCAACGCCACGAAGATCACGCCGGCAATCGCCAGCAGGCCGCCGCACACCGTCTCGATACCGGGCCGCTCGCCCGTCAGCGCCATCGACAGGACCGTCGCGACCGCCGGCGTCAGATAGAGGAAGTTGGCGGCGCGCGCCGCGCCGAAGTAGCCGAGTGCGAACGTCCAGGTCGCGTAACCGAGCGCGGCGGGGAAGATGCCGAGCGTCAGCACGGCCAGCGTCGTGTCGCGCGACCCGCTGCCCAGCGCCACGAGTGCGCCCGGCAGCCACGGTGCGAGCAGCAGTGCGCCGGCCAGCAGCGTGTACGCGGTGCAGGCCAGCGCGCCGTACACCGGAATCAGCCGCCGTTGCAGCACGAAATAGCTGGCCGAACACAGGGCCGCGCCGAGAATCAGCGTGCTGCCCGCGCCGAGGACGAGGCCGCCCGGTTGCCCGCGCGCGATCACCGCGATGCCGGCGAGGCTGACCAGCGACCCGAGCCAGCCCCAGCGATTGAAGCGCTCGCCCAGAAACACGGCGGCCAGCAGCGCCGTGAAGATCGGCAGCGTGTTCACGATGAAGCTCGCCGCGCCGGCCGAGACGGTCTGTTCGCCGGTATTGAGCAGCGCGTTGTAGAGCGCGATGCCGAGAAAGCCGCACAGCAGGAAGCGCAGTGCGTCGCCGCGTGTCGGCACGCGCGGCCGCCGCACGATCAGCCACGCGACGATCAGCACGGCCGCGGTGGCGAAGCGCGCCGCCGCGAGCTGCAGCGGCGTCAGGCCATGCAGGCCGATCCGGATGAACGGGAAAGCGGACGCCCACGAAACGATCGTGAAGGCGACCGCGCCGGCCGCGATCAGCGGCTGTCGCGCAGGGCGCGACGACGGGGTGGAGAGCGTGTTCATGCGGCAATGATGCGGCGTGGCAAGATGCTAAGCTAGCGCACAGATCAGCACGCAGATATGACCATGACTCACAGCTCGAGCCGGCGGCCGGCCGATGCTTCAACCCGCGCGAAGCGCGCACCAGCGGGGTCGCCCGCCGCCGTGCCGGCGCCGGGTTCGCGGCCGCCGCTCGCGAGCCTCGAGACGGTGTGCACGGTCGCGCGCGAGGGTTCGTTCCTGGCTGCGGCCGACGTCTCCGGCGTGACGCACGGCGCGATCAGCCGGCGGGTGGCCGCTGTCGAAAACTGGCTCGGCCTGAGGCTGTTCGAACGTCATGCGCGCGGCGTGCGTCTCACGCCGGACGGCCAGCGCTTCGTCGGCCGGATCGAGCAGGCGTTCGCGATCATCGACAGTGCGGCCGATCAGTGGCGCTCGCCACGTACGCCGCGGCTGGTCAGGATGAGCGTGGTGCCGGCCTTCGCGCAGCTCTGGCTGTTCGAGCGCCAGCATGCGCTCGAGAGCGAGGCGCCCGCATTGCGGATCGAACTCGGCATCGATCTGCGCAACGTGGATATCGCCGGCGGCGAAGCGGACCTGTCGGTCCGGTACGGGCGCGGCAACTGGCGTCAGCTCGAAACCCGCGCGTTCATGCCGGAACGGCTCTATCCGGTCGCGCATCCGCGGCTCGCCGCGCAACTGGCGAAGGAGCGCCGCCGGCGCGGCGATGCCGCGTTGCTCGACCTGCCGTTGCTGCACGATTCCGATGTGACCGGCTGGCGCACGTGGTTCGATGCATTGGGCGTGCCGTTCAAGCCGCGCGCGCAGGATCGCCGTTTCGAGGATTACAACCTCGTGCTGGCGGCCGCCGAGGCCGGGCTCGGCGTGGCGCTGGCGCGGGTACCGCTCGCCGACACGTATCTCAAGCGCAGCGAACTCGTGCGCGTGAGCCGGCACGAGGTCGATTCGGTGCTCAGGTATTACTTCGTGCATGCGAAGGGGGAGAATCGGCCTGAGGTGCTGGCGTTGATGGAGCGGATGCGGGCGGCGGTGGGGGCTGGCGGCTAGCGGCTAGCCCCGGCCGGTGTATCGTGACGACCCCCGCCACGGAACGCGCGTGGGGGCGAAGAAAGTGTTGTGCGATACGCGGCACTAGGCTCGGGCCGCCGGATCGACGACAATGCGACCGCGAAAAACGATGAGGTGGAGAGATGAACCAGATTCAAAAAGGTATGTATCCGTGCGGATGCAAGCGAGGTCAGCAATGAACAAGCCGGACAAGTCGTCGAAAGCGCGTGCCGCGCTCGACCAGCTGTTTTCGGGCATGGCGCCCGCGGATGCGACGCGTGCGGAGCGTCCGGGCAATCCGTTCGAAGCGAGTGCAGACGAAGCATCCGCCGGCACGGGCGGTCGCGGCGGGATCGAAGTCACGCTGTCGACCCGGATCCAGTTGCGCGGCTATCCGAATGCGAATGCATTCATGAAGCGCATGGCCGAAGCCTGGGGGCTGGAGTGGGGGATGTACGACAGCGTCAAGGCCATCGCGACGCTGCCCGTCGGATGGCGGGCGCGCCGGCTTCCGGAAGTCACGCAGATCGTCGACGGACACGACGTGCTGCGCGCGGAGAGCAGCCTGCAGGGCGGCGAGATGTCGTATCTGAAAGTGCATCCGCGGTACTACATTGATGCACGCAAGGGATTTGGCTGGGGCAAGTCGTCGAAGGCGTCCGACGATCCGGATCTCGACGGCCCTGACTGGAACTGCTTCGTGATCGATCGCGAAAAGTCCATCGAAGTGCACGAACTGACGACCTCGTCGCTGAAAGCCGACATGGACAACGCGCGGGCGACGTTGCTGAAATGGCTGGACGAGAACTATCCGAAACATCGCGATCCTTTCGCGTACTGGTCGGATTGCGAAGGGGCGTCGTAATTTTGCGTGGCCGCCCGGTGCGGTATTGCGGGCATACGCGGGGCGACCGGCGCCGGAGCGGATGGGGCGCATGCCGCCTCGATGCATCGGCCGGTTGCGACAGGGGCAATAGGGGCAACAGAGGCGCCCAGTGAAACGAGTCAGCCTGGTCCCGGTTCTCTGGGCCGCGTTCGGTGCGGCTGTCGGTTCGACCGTCGTCGAGTTGCTGCTCTGGCCGATCGCCGGCGACGACGCGATCGGGAACCTGTTGCGCGACACACGCTTCACGGCGGCCATCGTGATGGGGCGCGGCGTGCTCGGCGCGTCCGCCGGCTTCGATCCGCTCGTCATGGCGGTCGCGACCCTCGTCCATCTGGCACTGTCGCTGATCTACGCGGCCGTGCTGGCGAAGGCGATTCGCAACCTGTCGCTCGCGGCCGCGCTCCTCGCGGGCGGCGCGTTCGGCCTCATCCTGTACGGCGTCAACCTGTACGCGTTCACCGCGATCTTCCCGTGGTTCATCCCGGTTCGTGGCGCGATCACGCTCGTCGCCCATCTGGTATTCGGGGTCACGGCAGCGGCTGCCTGGCGCTTCGCCTGGCGCTAGGTCGGGCGTCGCGGGTTCCCGCGTCGATCATTCGCACCAGACCCCTGGAATAACCCGGTGCGCCGCATCGTTTAGCCGTCAGGAGACCCAGTACGAAGCGGCGGCACGTGAGCGCCGCGTGGTGAATCGTGCGCGGGCAATCCGATCGGCCGCGTGCCGCCAGCGGCGCGCGCGATCGAGTGGTCGGGGGCAATCAGGCAGGAGCCGATCATGTGCAACTGGTTTCGATCCGGGATAGGCATCGTCTGTCTCGGCTGTTCCGCGGCGGTCTTTGCGCAAACGTACGACGATCTGGCGGACGAGACGACGAACTGCCGGGCGGTCGTCGCGCGAGCGAACATCGACGGCACGGAGCAGCAAATCGTCGGGCGTGCGTGCCTGCAGGACGACGGCACATGGCAGTTCGTGCAGAGTCCCGACGGTAGCGTTCTATGGTATCCGGCGGCGGACTATCCGTATGCCGACCTGTGGTACTGGGGGCCGCCGCTCTTCATCGGCGCGGGCGTGGGTTTCGTGTTCGTCGATCGTTTTCACCACTTCCACCATTTCCACCACTTCGATCACGTCGTCCACTTCAACGGGACGGAGCATCGCCGCTTCGGCGTGCCGATCGGCGCCGGTTTTCACCACGGCGCGTTCCCGGCGGGTACCGCCGGTCACGAATTCGGCGGCACGCATCCGGTCGGCGGCATGAGCGGATTCGGTGGAATGCGGCGACATTGACGCGGCATTTACAGGATCGACGCGAGCCTTGGCACCCGAAGCAGAAGACCGGCGATCAGATAGCAGGCGACGCAAGCCACGCAGCCGGTCACGGTGAACTTCAGGAACGGTGCCGCCGGCACGTTTTGCCACGCGAGGGCCGCACCGACCAGCACGGGCGGATGGATGATGTAGATCGTGTAGGCGCGTCGCGCCAGCGGCTGCCATAACCCCGTCAGCCGCTCGAAGCGTTGCTGAAAGCGGCTCGCGAGAAACAGTATCGTTCCCCATGCGACGAGCGGTTCCCAGAACGCGTAGACCACGTCGACCGGATGGCCACGCAAGGCGGGAACGTGCTTCGCGAGCAGGTAGGCGATCGGCAGGACCGGGAGCGTCAGCAGCGCGATGCGCGACCACCGGGCGACCTGCCGCGGCGGAAGATGCTCGAGCCAGCGTGCGCGCGCTGCCCGGCAACCCGCTGCGTACAGCACGACGTAGCTGGCGAAATACCCGAGCTGCAGCCCCCATACGTTGACACCTACCGGCCATCGGGATCGCAACGCCAGCGCCGCGAGACCCGTCAGCAATGCCGCCGCGGCCAGGGTCGTGTCAGAGGGGAACGGATGCCGGACCGGTCGGCTCGCGGTGCGCGCGAACGCGGCACTCCAGAGTGCCGCAGCAGCACTGAAAATCAGCAACGCCCTGGCGAACCACATCGGACCGTTGTCGAACGTGCCGTGGATCCACAGGCGGCCGAGCATATCCGCAAACGGGTGGCCGGCAGCGGACTGCGCCAGCGCGATCGTCGCGGGGCCGATCAGCAACCCGTACACCAGCAGCGGCAAGCCGAGCCTGAGAAACCGGTCGGCCAGGAAGCGGGTGGTGCCCTTGCGATCGATGGAGCCCGGCGTGTAGTAGCCCGCCAGGAAAAAGAACAGGCCCATGAAGAATGCCTGGTTGATCGCGCAGAAGAGCGTCAGCAGCGCGGATTCCACCGACGGCCCCGCGGCCACTTCGTGGTAGTACCAGCCGCCGAGCGCACCGTACGTGATCGCGCAGTGGTGAAACACGACCAGCAACGTCAGGCAGGCGCGCAACGCGTCGAGGCCGGCATTGCGATGCGCGGCAACCGCCTGGTCCGTGCGGAACGCAACATCGACCGCAATGTCCTGAGCGCTCATTGCATTGCCTGTAGGGTTGGTCAGTCATACCCGCATCGCGCACATCGGGCGGGCGTACAGGTCGGCAACATACGCCGTTGTCATTACAACCTTCCTACAAGCCGTTCTGCTGCCGGCGCGATGCCCGATTGCCTAATCGAGCCGCCCGCGCAAGTCGTCGAACGGAATCATCACGTGCGTGCGATACGCGGGCCGCGTTTTCAGCCGTTCGTACCACGCTTGCACGTGCGGGATGTCCGGCCGTGCGATGTCGAGTTCGAAGTAGCGATACAGGTGCGTGCCGGCCGCGATGTCGGCGAGTGTGATTGAATCGCCCGCGAGAAACGGCTGCCCGGCCAGCGCCGTATCGAGCGCCTGGAAGTGCTGCGCGCACTGCGCGATGCTTTGCTCGACGCGCGCCGTGTCGCGCTGCTCGGGCGGCGTCCGGAAGTAGCCCCGGAACACGCCGTTCAGGAACGTCGGCTGCAGCGTGGTTTGCGACCAGTCCATCCAGCGGTCGGCGCGCGACTGTTCGGCCGGGTCGTCGTGCCAGAAGCCGGGGCGCCCGTAACGCGCGGCGAGGTAGCGCAGGATGCTGTGCGATTCCCAGACGACCGTGCCGCCGTCGTCGATCAGCGGCACGCGCCCGTGCGGGTTCATCGCGAGAAAAGCCGGTGTGTCGAGCACGCCGAACTGTCCGCCGGCCGGCACGTGCCGATGCGCGAGCGCGAGCTCGTCGACGAGCCACATCACCTTCTGGACGTTGAATGCATTGCGGCGCCCCCAAACGGTCAGCATGCCGGCCTCCTTGTGTCGTGCGGAACGGGATCGCGAGAGTGTAAACGCAGCAGGCGCGCACCGCGGTGCGCGCCTGCCGGCTGTCGTCGTTGTCGTTATCGCCGTGCGGCGATGCGATCAGAACTTGTGGCGAATCCCGACGATCGCGAGTTCCTGCGTATCGGTGCCGGAGTTCACCCCGTACGAGCCGACCGACGCGGCGGCCTTCACGACCGCGCCGTTCGCGTTGAGCGTGTTGCCGCTCGCCTTCTGGTAGCCGAACAGCGCATACAGGTCGGTGCGCTTCGACAGCGCGTAGTCCGCGCCGAGGTTGACCTGGTTGTAGTGCGCGGAACTCGGGCCCGTCAGCGACGTGTAGTTGTAGCCGACGCCCGCGCGCAGCGCCGGCGAGAACTGCCAGTTGAAGAACGCCGAGCCGTTGTTGAACTTCGCGTTCTGGCTGAACGCCGACAGCGTGTCCGCGCCGTACTGCGTGTTCGAATACGCGAGGCCGAAGGTGGCGGGCCCGGCCACGTACTGGCCGGCCACGCGCACGATCTGGATCGACTTCGCGCTCGAGAAGCCCTGGTTGATCACGGTGTTGAACAGCGTGTCCGAGCTGCTCGACCAGTTGCGCACGCCGTTCGCGACGGTGGAGCCGCCGTTCGCGTAGAAGAAGCCGGCACCGAGCGACAGCGGGCCGTTCGCGTAGCTTGCGCCGAAGCTGTACGTGCGGCCGCTGCCGGTGGCGCCCGCGACGCCGCCGAACCCGTACAGGCCTTCGAACTGGAAGCCCGAGATCAGCGGGCTCGTGTACTTCACCGAGTTGCTGACGCGCAGGCTGTTGTCGTAGTTGTCGAGGTCGCCCGGCGTCGCGAACACGCCGCCGAAGTAGTTGTCCTGCGTGAGGCCTTGCACGAGATCGACGACCGGATCGTACTGGCGGCCGAGCGTGACGGTGCCGTACGTGCTGCTCGAGAGGCCGACGACGGCCTTGCGGCCGAATTCGCGCGAGCCCTGGCCGAGCGCGCCCGTGCCGATGTTGAAGCCGTTCTCGAGCTGGAACAGCGCGGCCAGGCCGCCGCCGAGATCCTCGGTGCCGCGCAGCCCCCAGCGGCTACCCGACAGGTTGCCGCTGCTGAACTTGACTAGGCTCGACGCATTGCTGCCGTTCGCGTTCTGCGCGTTGTGCACGTACGCGATGCCCGCATCGGCGATGCCGTACAGCGTGACGCTGCTTTGTGCGTGCGCGCCGGCGGCGTAGAGCGCGGCCGGTAGCGCGAGCAGTGCGAGTGAACGGACCTGTTTCATTGTTGGATTCCCCCGTTGGTCGATTGGTCTGACGAGTCGGTGAACGATACGGACAGCGCATCGTCAAGGGAACCAATAAATTGTCGGATCGTTATGAGGCGGCGCGAGGATGGGTGCGCGCGCAACCGGCTGGCGGCCGGCGCGCAGGGACGCTATGCGTCGTGCCGCCGCGATGCGTTTCTCAGCACGAGCGTCATCAGTTGCCGGCGCGAATCGACGCCGAGCTTCGCGAACGCGCGCTTCGCGTACGTGTCGACGGTGGACGTCTTGAGCCCCATCGATTGCGCGATGGCCGCCGACGTCATGCCCTGGATGAACGACGCGCAGACGTGCATCTCGCGCGCGGTCAGGCGTTCCTGCCATTCCGGCAGCCATTGCGCGACGAGGTCGAGATCGAGTTCGTCGCGTGGCGTGTCGTCCGCCGAGATCGCGCCGAGCAGGCGCTTGTGCGCGGATGCCAGCGGCAGCACGACTTGCGAAAGCTGCTTCAGCAGGCTCAGCTCCTTCAGCGAAAACGGCGGCAGCCGCCGCGAGCGTGCGATCGAGATCGAGTAGCGCGTGCCGCCCGTCACGCCGGCGATCACGCATTCGTCGTGAATGTCGCCGGCATCGAAGAACAGATGGCGCAGCTCGCTCGCCACGCGCTGCGAGGACACCTGCAGCAGTTGCACGTCGTTTTCGGTTTCGATCGCCGCGTACGTTGCATCGTCGCTCGCGTAGCTGCGGTAGTAGTGGCGCATCACCTGCGCGACCAGCTCGGGCTCGCGGCCGAAGCTGCCGATCCACCCGACGCTGCGCTGGCCGGAAGACGCACTGCGCTCGTAGTCGAGATGCACGGCGTCGAAATCGACGTAGCGCACGAGCGTGTCGTAGACGGCGCGCATGAACTGCGGCGTGCCGACGGCCTGTGCGATGTCGCCCAGCGTTTCGGTCACGAACGCGACGTGGCTCAACGGGAGATCGGGGGCGGGCAGCGCAGCGCTCATGACGTCGTGTGTCGAAGATTTTCAGGTGGCGCTACAGGTATCACGAATATTTTCGACTGCCTACGCGGGAATCTACCCAAACGGCGGGAATCGACGTCGCCGTTTGTCCCGGTTTTCGGGACTGACGCTGGCGGTCGCGATCTCTACATTGACCCTTGTGCTGAACACCGCTCGACGGCGTTGACGCGAGTCCGGACCCGGACCGGGCGCAACGGCCGATCCCCATCACAAGGAGAATCCCCATGCGTATCCGTATCCGTCGTCAACCGGCGTTGCGCGCCGCGCGCGTCACGTCGGCGGCGCTGGCCGTCGCGGCCAGCCTGTCCGTCCATGCCGGCGACACCAACCTGAACGTGTACAACTGGTCGGAGTACGTCGCGAAGGACACGGTACCCACCTTCGAGAAGCAGTCGGGCATCAAGGTGCGCTACGACAGCTACGACAGCGACGATACGCTGCAGACGAAGCTGCTCGCGGGCAGTTCGGGCTACGACATCGTCGTGCCGACGTCGAACTATCTCGCGCAGCAGATCCAGGCCGGCGTGTACCAGAAGCTCGACAAGTCGAAGCTGCCGAATCTCGCGAACCTCGACCCGGTGCTGATGAAGATGGTCGCGAAGGCCGACCCGGGCAACCAGTATGGCGTGCCGTGGGCGTGGGGCACGACGGGGATCGGCTACAACGTCGAGGCGGTCCGGAAGCGGCTCGGCGACGCCGCACCGACCGACAGCTGGGCGCTGCTGTTCGACCCGGCGAACGCGGCGAAGCTGAAAGGCTGCGGCATCTCGCTGCTCGACGCACCGGACGCCGCGTTCGCGGCGGCGCTGCAGTACATGGGCAAGGACCCGGAGAGCAAGAACCCGGCCGACTACCAGGCTGCTTACGACGTGCTGAAGAAGATCCGCCCGTACGTCACGCAGTTCAGCTCGGCCGGCTATGCGGACGACCTGGCGAACAACGACGTGTGCGTCGTGCTCGGCTGGTCCGGCGACGTCGGGATCGCGCGGCGGCGCACGCTGGATGCGAAGCGTTCGTACGAGATCCGCTACGTGAACCCGAAGGAAGGCGGCCTGCTGTGGTTCGACGTGATGGCGATCCCGAAGGATGCGCCGCATCCGGAAGCCGCGCTGAAGTGGATCAACTACATCGAGGATCCGAAGACCAACGCGGCGATCACGAACGAGATCTTCTACCCGAGCGCCAACAAGGCTGCCCGCACGTTCGTGACGCCGGCGATCGTGCAGGACCCGAGCATCTACCTGTCCGACGCGACGATCGCGAAGACGTCGCTCGCGATGCCGCGCAGCGCCGACATCGCGCGAATGCAGAACCGTCTGTGGCTGCAGTTGAAGTCGGGCGGTTGAGGGAGACGACGATGATCCATACGCTCCCTGCCGCACCGGTTGCGGCCGCCGCTCGCCGCGATGCGGGCGCATTCGTGCGCATCGAAAACGTCGTGAAGAAATTCGGCGACAGCACCGCCGTCGACGACGTGAACCTGACGATCGCGAAGAACGAACTGTTCGCGCTGCTCGGCAGCTCCGGCTGCGGCAAGTCGACGTTGCTGCGCATGCTCGCCGGGCTCGAGACGGCCACCTCCGGCAAGATCTTCGTCGATGGCGAAGATCTCGCGTCGCTGCCGCCGTACCGCCGCCCGGTGAACATGATGTTCCAGTCGTACGCGCTGTTCCCGCACATGTCGGTCGAATCGAACGTCGCATTCGGCCTGAAGCAGGAAGGCACGCCGAAGCACGAGATCAGGGAGCGCGTGGCCGATGCGCTCGCGCTCGTGCAGATGAGCAAGTACGCGCAGCGCAAGCCGCACCAGCTCTCCGGCGGCCAGCAGCAGCGCGTCGCGCTGGCCCGCTCGCTGGTCAAGCGCCCGAAGCTGTTGCTGCTCGACGAGCCGATGTCTGCGCTCGACAAGAAGATCCGCCAGAAGACCCAGCTCGAACTCGTGAACATCATCGAGCAGGTCGACGTGACCTGCGTGATGGTCACGCACGATCAGGAAGAGGCGATGACGATGGCCAGCCGCCTCGCGGTGATGAGCGAAGGCAAGATCGTGCAGGTCGGCGCACCGGGTGAAGTCTACGAATTCCCGAACAGCCGCTTCTCGGCCGAATTCATCGGCTCGACCAACCTGTTCGAGGGCCGCGTCGTCGAGGACGAACCCGATCACATCTTCGTCGAAAGTGACGACCTCGAAGCGCGCATGCATGTGAACCACGGCGTCACGGGCCCGCTCGGCATGCCGGTCGGCATCTCGGTGCGCCCGGAACGCATTCACGTGTCGCGCGAGAAACCGGGTTCGAAACACAACTGGGCGCGCGGCGTCGTGACCGACATCGCGTACATGGGCAGCTACTCGCTGTACCACGTGCGCTTGCCGAGCGGCAAGACGGTGGTGTCGAACCTGTCGAGCTCGCACCTGATGAACGACAACGCACCGGCGTGGAACGACGACGTGTTCGTGTCGTGGTCGCCGGCCAGCGGCGTCGTGCTGACGCAGTGAGGGCGCAACGATGAGAACCTCCGCTACCACTCCGTCCGCGTCGGTATCGTCCGGTGCCGCAAGCACCGGCGCCGGCCGCGCCCGCCCGGGACGCTTCGCGATGTTGTCGCGCTTCGTGCCGTCGGGCCGCAACGTCGCGATCGGCGTGCCGTTCCTGTGGCTCGTGATCTTTTTCGCGCTGCCATTCGTGCTGGTGCTGAAGATCAGCTTCGCCGACCAGATGCTCGGCATCCCGCCGTACACCGCGCTCGCGCGGATGGAGGCGGGCACCGTGCAGGTCGTGCTGTCGCTGAAACATTACGCGCTGCTGCTGCAGGACGACCTGTACCTGAACACCTACGTCAGCTCGCTGAAGATGGCCGCGGCATCGACGCTGATGTGCCTGCTGGCCGGCTACCCGATCGCGTATTTCATTGCGCGCTCGGCGCCGGCCCGCCGCAACCTGCTGATGATGGCCGTGATGCTGCCGTTCTGGACGTCGTTCCTGATCCGCGTCTATGCGTGGGTCGGGATCATGAAGGATGACGGGCTGCTGAATCACGCGCTGGCGGCGCTCGGCGTGATCGCGACACCGCTGCGGCTGTATCACACCGACGCGGGCGTCTACATCGGGATGGTCTATTCGTATCTGCCTTTCATGGTGATGCCGCTGTATGCACACCTCGTGAAGATGGACCTCACGTTGCTCGAGGCCGCGAACGATCTCGGCGCGACGCCGTGGTCCGCGTTCTGGCGCATCACGCTGCCGCTGTCGAGGAACGGCATCGTCGCGGGCAGCCTGCTCGTGTTCATCCCGGCGGTCGGCGAATACGTGATCCCCGAGCTGCTCGGCGGTGCGAACACGCTGATGCTCGGCCGCGTGATGTGGGACGAGTTCTTCAACAACATGGACTGGCCGATGGCGTCCGCGGTGACGGTGACGATGGTGCTGCTGCTGCTCGTGCCGATGGCGCTGCTCCATTACAGCCAGACCGAAGCGGAGGCCAAACCATGAACCGCGCGAATCGCATCCTGTCCGCGTGCGTGCTGGGCGCGGGCTTCCTGTTCCTGTACATCCCGATCGTCAGCCTGGTCGTCTACTCGTTCAACGCGTCGAAGCTGGTGACGGTGTGGTCGGGTTTCTCGCTGAAGTGGTACGGCGCGCTGCTGCACGACGACGAACTGCTCACGGCCGCATGGCTGTCGCTGAAGATCGCACTGCTGACGGCCACTGCGTCGGTCGCGATCGGCACCTGGGCCGGCTTCGTGCTGGCCCGCATGGGGCGCTTTCGCGGCTTCACGCTGTATGCCGCGATGATCAACGCGCCGCTGGTGATTCCGGAAGTGATCCAGGGCATCTCGCTGCTGCTGCTGTTCGTCGCGATGCAGCAGACCTTCGGCTGGCCGGCCGGGCGCGGCTGTCTGACGATCTGGATCGGCCACGTGATGCTGTGCCTGTCGTTCGTCGCCGTGATCGTGCAGTCGCGCGTGAAGGAGCTCGATCGCTCGATCGAGGAAGCCGCGCTCGATCTCGGCGCGCGGCCATGGAAGGTGTTCTTCGTGATCACGCTGCCGCTGATCGCGCAGGCGCTGGTGTCCGGCTGGCTGCTCGCGTTCACGGTGTCGATCGACGACGTGATCCTGTCCGCGTTCCTGTCGGGCCCCGGATCGACGACGCTGCCGCTGGTCGTGTTCTCCCGCGTGCGGATGGGGCTCAACCCGGAGATGAATGCGCTCGCCACGGTATTCATCACCGTCGTGACGATCGGCGTCGTCGTCGTGAACCGCGCGATGCTGGCCCGCGAGCGGCGGCAGGCGCGCGACACGCGGATGTGGCACGCGGCGTCCTCGGCCGAGGTATCCGGTTCCCCCGCATCGCCGTCCGCCATCCCACCCGCGCGCGCGCCTGCCGCGCCGCCGCTGCACGACCGCATCCCGCATCCCACGAAGTGACGAACAAAGACGAACGACCAGGAGACATTCCATGAAAAAGAAGATGCTCTGCGCGCTGATCGCCGGAGCGCTGCCGGGGCTGGCTGCCGCGAACTCGAGCGCCGACCAGATCCGCACGCTGCAGCAACAGATCGCGGTGCTGCAACGGCAGATGAGCGCGCTGCAATCGCAGCTCGGCACGAAGCCTTCGGCCGTACCGGCGGCGTCGAACACAACGAATGCGTCCAACGCAGCGACCGCCGCGGCGGCTGACCCGTCCACACCCGGCTACGGGCAGGCACCGGCCGTGCTGACCAACGACGATCTGTCGGAAATCCGGCAACAGGTCGCGAACCAGCAGCTGAAGGTCGATTCGCTGACCGATGCCGCGCGCACGGGCCCGATCGCCGGGCTGTCGGTGACGGGCTACCTCGACCCGACCTACGTTTACAACCGGGGGGCCGGCACGTCGTCGTTCCAGTTCGCGAATCACGAGAACGCGTACACCTACTACAACAGCACGTTCGGCGATGTGTTCCTCGACATCAAGAAGACGTTCGGTGTCGGCCCGACCGCGCCGTCCGCGGAAATCACGCTGATGCCGAACCGCGGCGCGGGCCTGTCGATGATGACGGGCAGCGGCGCGAGCGGCCTGGACATCATCAACACGGCCGTCCTGACCGTGCCGCTGTCAGGCACGACGGCGCTCACCGGCGGGCTCGTGACGGGCTTCGCCGGTTACGAGTACCAGCAGTCGAGCCAGATGCTGACGCTCACGCACAACCTGCTGTACGACTTCTCCGATCCGGGCTCGTCGATCGGCGCGGGCCTCAACTACCAGAGCGCGGACGGCCACTGGGCGTGGAAATTCTTCGTCGGCAACGAGCAGTTCCGCAGCGCGGGCGCGGTCACGCAGACCGGCGTCAACGCGCTCGGCGACCCGATCACGACCAGCAACAAGGTGCCGACCTTCACCGCGCGGGTCGACTACCTGCACGGCAGCGCGCTCGACGTCGGCGGCTCGATCAGCATCGGCCGGCAGACGCTGCCGAGCGCGGTCGATCCGGCGACCGGCAACGTGCGCTACGGTGTGGGCGGCAACGCACCGAGCGCGTACGGCGCGTTCTTCTTCGGCGAAGCCGATGCGACCTATACGCTCGCCGACGCGCAGTACAACGCCGAGTTCGACTACGGCCAGCAGCAGCACGGCGCGTTCAACGGCGGGCTCGCGCAGTGGTTCGGGCTGTCGCTGCTCGCGCACCGCAAGTTCAACGCACCGGTGGTCGGCCGCATGGGCGCGACGCTGCGCTACGACCTGCTCGTGAACCGGAAGAACGGCGGCGGCGGATCGTCGATCGGCCTGAACGGCAACGGGATGGATCCGTACAACGGCTTCGGCATCGATGCGGACTGCCTCGCGATGTCGAAGGCGAACGGCGGCGTCGGCTTCGAGTGCAAGGGCGCGACGCGGCAGGCTGCCGCGTTCGACCTGCTGTTCTACCCGACCCAGCAAGTGACGGTGAAGGTCGAATACCGGCACGACTGGGCGAGCAATAAGGTCTTCCTGCGTCACGACGGGTCGTACGAAAAGTCGAACGACCTGCTCGCCACCCAACTCATCTACGCGTTCTGACGCGACGCCGTTCGCGAGTCTTGCACATGCTCAAGTTCGAAAACCAGCAACATGTTCAGTCCTACTATGCAGCGACGGCCAACAACCGCGCACGGCATCCGTCGCTCGACGGGGCCGTGACGGCCGACGTCTGCGTGATCGGCGGCGGGCTCACCGGCCTGTCCGCGGCACTCGAGCTCGCCGAGCGCGGCCATTCGGTCGTGCTCGTCGAAGCGTCGAGGATCGGCTGGGGCGCGAGCGGGCGCAACGGCGGCCAGCTGATCGCCGGGTACGCGTGCGACATCGATACGTTCTCGGCCTACCTGCCGGAAGACGACGTGCGGCGCGTCTGGGCGATGGGGCTGGAGTCGGTCGAGATCGTCCGGCAGCGGGTCGAGCGGTACGGCATCGATTGCGACCTGACCTCCGGCTTCGTGACTGCCGCGAACAAGCCGCGCCATCTCGATGGGCTGCGTGCGTGGCGCGATACCGCGGCGAGCCGCTTCGGCTATCGCGGCTACGAATTCATCGAGCGCGCCGACATGCATCGCTTCGTCGCGTCGGACCGCTACGTCGGCGGCCTCCGCTACGAAGGCAGCGGCCACCTGCATCCGCTGAACTACACGCTCGGCCTCGCACGGGCGGCGCGCGAGGCCGGCGTGACGATCCACGAGGACACACCCGCGATTTCGCTCGATCGCGCCGCGCCGTATCACCGCGTGACGTGCGCACGCGGACACGTGGATGCCCGTCATGTCGTGCTGGCCTGCAATGCGTACCTGGGGCAGCTGGCGCCGGCACTCGCGCGCAAGATCATTCCGGTCGCGACGTACCTGATCGCGACGGAGCCGCTCGGCGACGCGCGCGCGGCCGAGACGATGCCGGCCGATGCGGCGATCTGCGATACCAATTCGGCGCTCGACTATTTCCGGCTGACGCGCGACCGCCGGCTGCTGTGGGGCGGCAAGGCCAGCAGCTCGACGAACACGCCGCGCGACCTCGCGGCCGCGATGCGGCGCGACATGCTGAAGACGTTCCCGCAGCTGGCCGATGTGCGGATCGACTACGCGTGGGGCGGGCTGATCGACGCGACGATGAATCGCGCGCCGCATTTCGGCCGGCTCGAGCCGACCGTGTATTTCGCGCAGGGCTTTTCCGGGCACGGCGTCAACGTGACGGGCCTCGCGGGGCGGCTGATCGCGGAAGCGATCGATGCACAGGCCGCGCGCTTCGACCTGTTCGGCCGGATTCGCCATCGCGACTTTCCGGGCGGGCGCGCGCTGCGCACGCCGATGCTGGCGCTCGCGATGACTTGGCACCGGATGATGGACCTGCTCTGACCCGCGCGGGTCGGCTCGTCCGGCCGCGCGGCACTGAAACGTTTCGAATTACTCATGCCCTGGAGGCAATCATGACCAACATCACGAATGTCGTCGACCTGATGCGGGCACCCGCGAAGCTCACGCAGAGCCGCGTGCCGAGCGGGCTGCTGCTCGACGGCAATCCGCTGCAGACGCTGTCGCATCACTACATCAGCCCGTGCGGGCAGTTCAGTTGCGGGATATGGGAATGCACGCCCGGCCGCTGGACGATCGAGTACGACGAGTCGGAGTATTGCGAGATGCTGAGCGGCGTCGCGATCGTGCGCGATGCGGACGGCCGCGAGCGCGTGCTGCGCGCGGGCGACCGCTTCGTGATTCCGCCGGGTTTTCGCGGCACGTGGGAAGTCGTCGAAACGTGCCGCAAGATCTATGCGTCGCATGCACCGCAGGCCGCACAGCCGGGCGCGTGACGCGCGGCCGGTTCAGGACAACCATCGAGATCAACGAGGAGCAACCCATGACCCAGGAATTGTGGCGTCTCGGCGCGGCCGAGATGGCCGAGCGCGTCGCGCGTCGCGACGTGTCGGCCACCGAACTCACGCGCAGCTGCCTGCAGCGGCTTGAAGCGGTGAACCCCCGCATCAACGCGATCGTCGACGTGATGGCCGACAGCGCGTTGCAGGCGGCGTCCGATGCCGACGCCGCGATCGCGCGCGGCGCACCGGTCGGCCCGCTGCACGGCGTGCCGGTGACCGTGAAGATCAACGTCGACACGGCCGGATACGCGACGACCAACGGCGTGCGCGCGTTTTCGGACCTGATCGCGCAAGAGGACAGCCCGGTGACCGCGAACCTGCGCAAGGCCGGCGCGATCGTGATCGGGCGCAGCAACGCGCCGGCGTTTTCGTACCGCTGGTTCACCGACAACGACCTGCACGGCCGCACGTCGAATCCGTGGGATCCGTCGCTGACACCGGGCGGCTCCAGCGGCGGCGCAGCCGCGGCCGTGGCGGCCGGCATCGGCGCGATCGCGCACGGCAACGACCTGGGCGGCT
>NZ_JAAGPE010000266.1:0-12791 GCF_017104605.1 Burkholderia sp. Ac-20384
TCGCAGCGGCGCTGGCGCTCGCGGCCGAAGCCGCGGTTTGGGCGGTCGTCATGCGAGCACCTCCTGAATCTTTTGCGGGGTCACCGGCAGGTCGGTGAAACGATGGCCGATCGCGTGCGCGATGCCGTTCACGATCGCGCCGACGACGGGAATCATCACCACTTCGGCGACGCCCTTCGGCGGATCGGTCTCGGACAGCGGCGGCAGCACGTCGCCCGTCTGCGTCCAGACGGCAACGTCGGACGCGCGCGGCAGCTGGTAACGGTTGAAGTTCCACGTGCCGTTGCCGGGGCCGTCTTCATACAGCGGCAGGTACTCGTGCAGCGCGTGGCCGATGCCCATCGCGAGACCGCCCTGCAACTGGCCCGACACGAGCTGCGGCGAAATCTGGTTGCCGCATTCCATGATCGAGTGGTGCGTGAGCAGCTCGACCTTGCCGGTCGCTTCGTGCACGGCCAGCTCGACCAGCGTGCCGACTGCCGTGTAGTACGTGACGGCCGCGTTGTTGCGGCTCGTCGGCGGGATGAACACGCGCTTGCGGTCCAGCACGCGGTAGCCGTTCGCGGTCGGCGCCAGCGTGCCGCGCATCGCGGTCGCGCCGGCCGGTGCGGCGGTGCCGGGCACCGGGCCGTTGTCACCCGTCTTCGGCGCGCCGACGCGCAGCGACAGCCCGTCGATCGGCAGACGCTCGACCGAGCCGCCCACTTCGAACTCGGCGTCGGTCCACTGCCAGCGGTTGAACACGTGCACGACCGCGCCGGTCGGCAGGCCGAGCGCATAGGCCTGCTTCGCGAGCTGCTCGAACGACAGCGGCTCGAGGCCGTCGGCGGTCAGCTTGCCGTCGACCCAGCGCGCATCTTCGATGCGGATCGTGTACGGCGCGGCCTGGCCGCCGCCGAGGCCGCGCGTCCAGATCGACATCGCGGCCGGCCACAGGCCGTAGCGGAACACGGCGCGCGCGGCTTCGCGCGTGCTGTGCGTGAAGTAGTACGCGGAGTTCGTCGCGCTCGACGGCGACGCATAGCTCGGCGACCAGCGCGGGTTCGCGCTCAGGCGATCCTGGTCGGCTTGCGACATGATGTACGGATCGCCGCTGGTCTCGACCGGCAGGTCCGGCCATTCGGTCACGGCCACGCGCACTTCCGTTGCCGGACGGCCCAGCCATTTCGCGACCGCGACGGCCTGCGACGTCGACATTCCGGTGCCGATCTCGGCTGCCGTATGTTGCAGCGACACCTTGCCGTTCTCGTCGAATTCGACCTTCGCGAACGACGCTTCCGCGCCCGTGCCGAAGTCCTTCTGCACGCACGCGAAGCCGACGCCGTAGCGCTTGCCCGGGTTCGCGGCCTCGTATTCGGCCTTGCGTGCGGCACGGCGCGTCCACAGCGGATGCTGCTTCGAACGCTCGAGCACCTCGTCGACGCGCAGCGCGCCGGCGGGAATCGCACCCTGCGTGTTCTTCATCCCCGAACGCAGCGCGTTGCGCAGGCGGAAATCGATCGGGTCGATGTTCAGCTGCGCGGCGATCTCGTCGACCGCCATCTCGGTCGCCGCCATGCTCTGCAGCGTGCCGTAGCCACGCGCGGAGCCGGCATCGATCGCGCGCGACGCGATCGCGACGGCAGCCAGGTCGCTCTTCGGGAAGTAATAGATCGATTGCGCAGCCGTCGCGCCCACCATCGCCACCGACGGCGAGAAGTTCGAGCGCCCGCCACCGTTCGCCTCGAAGTCGCCCTTGAACGACTGCAGCAGGCCCGTGTTGCGGTCCACCGCAATCCGGTAATGCATCTTGAACGCGTGACGCTTCAGCGACGTCTGGAACTGCTCGTAGCGGTCGTTCGCGAAACGCACCGGGCGGCCGTCCGCGTACAGCGCGCAGACGAGGCCGTAGAACGGCACGTTGAAGTGATCCTTGGAGCCGTAGCCGACCGTGTAGCACGGATGCACGAACAGCTTGTTCACCGGGAAGCGACACTTCGCGACCATCGCGGCCGCGTTCTCCGCCACTTCGAGCGGCGACTGGGTCGGCACGACGAGGTGCAGCGACTGCGTCGCGCTGTCGTACCAGCAGTTCGCGTTGTCCGGCTCGAGCGCGGACGTGTCGACCGACTGCGTGTTGTACTCGCGGTCGAACACGAGCCAGTCGGCCGACGGATGGTCGAGCTCGCCGGCGATCTGCCCGGCCAGGAACATGCCCTGCTCGTCGAGCTTGCCGTGCTCCTTGCCGTCCGGCCACACCGGCAGGTGCTTGCGCATCATGCTCGGGAAGATCGGCGCGTCCTTCAGGCTCGAATAGACGTCGTCGTCATAGGCCGTCTTGCCGCCCACCCGCACGTAGCGGAAGGTGCCCCACGGATCGCGCTCGAGCGGGCCGGTGACCGCGCCGTAGCGGATCACGTCGTCGCGGAACTTGAGCGCGTTCTTCGCGAAGCGGAAGCGCGCGAAGTCGTGGTAGATGAGGATCGCGACCGCATGGCCGAGATACGCGGGCGTCTTGCCGGCCGGCAGCAACATGTCGTCGCCGTAGAACGTCGGAAACGCGACGCCGTCGCGCACGAGATCGTCGGCCGTGACCACGCGGTCCGGCTTCAGGTCGTCGCCGAGCAGCGACAGGTCGAAGCCCTCGTACGTGCGATCGGCCTGCGTGACGCGCAGGATCAGCGCATGCGACTGCTGCTGCGGCCAGTGAGGCATGTCGGCTGCGCGCACGTCACGGGCGAACACTTTCGAGCCCGTGACCTTCGCGATACCGTCGATGCGGAATTGGGGGATGCCGGTGACGCTATCCCATTTGACGGGGGTGAGGAGTTTTTCTTCGAAGAGCGCCGCGAATGCGCGGCTGCCCAGGGGCGCGACATACACTGCGACGCCCGCCAGCACGCTGGCTTTCAGAAAACCCCGCCGTGACAGGCCGTGGTTTTTCATTGGGGGGAACCTCCTGATGCGGCTCGGACGGCGATCGGGTGTCGCGACGTTCGGAGCGGCGCGCATTCTGGCATTGTTTTAGATATATCGCCTATAGTATTTCTCGCATGAAATACTTATTGAATTTCTTATAACGGTATTCAGCCGGGCTGCGACAGCCGGTCGCGGGACGCGATTCGTCTGCATCGCGACCTCGTTTGCAGCGGTTTCGATCGGTTTGACCGCGCCCGACGGGCATGCCCGCAGTGCATGGCAACCGGTCTCCTGCCGGTCGCCGCGACGCATTCCGTTCGCAACGATGCTGCCCCCGCGCCGGCGAATGCGCAAGACTTTCGCGGGCGTGGTTTACGACTATTGGCCGATGCGGCGCCCGGTGCCGCCGGCTTGCCCGGGCAACCCGCGCCGCCCGTGTTTCATGGTAATGTCGTGCGCATCCGGCCTGGCCGGGCTTCCGCCATGTGCCGTGCGGGCGCCGCCAGCCATCGCGACATCACGCGACATCGTGTCGAGGTTAAAAACCATGGCAGTCAGGACATCTCTCCTGCACTCCGTTCTCGCCACTCCCCCCTCCGGCAACCACCGTGTGACGGCCGCGCTGCGCCCGTCGATGCTCGTTACGCTGTTCGAAGACGTCCGCCCGATGGCACTCTCCGGACTCGCGAGCGGCTTCGTTGCGGCCGTCGCGCTGATCCGGCTGCAGCAGTTCTGGTGCCTCGCGTGGCTGATCGTCGACGCCGGCCTGCTCATCGCGCGGCTCTCGATCGCGCGTGCCTATACGGTTCAGCGCGACGCCGGCGACGACCGCGCCGAATACTGGGCGATGCGCTATGCACCCGTGTCGCTCGTCGCGTGCTTCGTGCTCGGCCTCGGCGTGATGGGCTGCGTGCAGGCCGTCGACGTCGAGCTCGGCACACTGTCGGTGATGGTTGCGGGCGGCGTGTTCGGCGGGATCGCGTCGCGCAATTCCGCGCTGCCGCGGCTCGCGATGATGCAGGTCACGCTCGGCGTGCTGCCGATCGGCGTCGGTGCGCTACTGGCCCACCGGTCCGGTGCGTGGCTATTGCTGCCGCCGCTCGCGATCTATCTGGCCGCGATGCGCACGGTCGTCCAGCGTCACTATCGCGTGCTCGTCGCGCTGATCGCCGCGCGCCAGCGCAACGCCGAACTCGTCGCACGCTTCGACGCCGCGCTCACTTATATGCCGCACGGCCTGTGCATGATCGACGGCGAGCGCCGCGTGATCGTCGCGAACCGGCGCACCGCGCAACTGTTCGGCTCGCCGCGCGAGATCATGCTCGATACGCCGCTGCCCGCCGTCATCGCTGCGCTCGGCGCGAACGACGCGACCGATCCCGGTGGCGCCAGTCTCGCCGCGCAGTGCGAGGTCTGGCTGACCTGCGATGAACCCGTGCCGCTCGACGTCGTGCTCGCCGACGGCCGCCAGCTCGAACTGACGCGCCATCGCGTGCCGGACGGCAACGCGGTGATCATCGTCGAGGATGTCACCGCGCGCCGCCAGACCGAGCAGCACATCCGGCATCTCGCGCGACACGACGCGCTGACGGGTTTGCCGAACCGCCACGAACTGCATGCCCAGCTCAAGCGGATGCTCGCGCGCCGGCCGCGCACGCCGGACGCCGCGCTCGCCGTCATGTACCTCGACCTCGACGGCTTCAAGGCGATCAACGACCGGTTCGGCCACCAGGCCGGCGACGACGTGCTGACGCAGGTCGCCGTGCGGCTCGGCAAGACGCTGCCGTCCGGCGAGTTGGCCGCGCGAATCGGCGGCGACGAGTTCGTCGTCGCGATCGACGACACGACGATGCACGCGTGCTCGCTTCTCGCCGCGCGCATCATCCGACGGATCTCGGCACCGTACACGCTGTCGATCGGCGAGACGGTGAACCTCGGGATCAGCATCGGCATCGCGCTCGACGACGGGCACGGCTCCCCCGACGAACTGATCCGGCAGGCCGACAGCGCGCTGTACGACGCGAAGTCGGCCGGCAAGGGAATCTACCGCTTCTATTCGAGCGGCAGCAGCCGGGTCACGCCGGTCACCGCGAGCTGACCCGACTGCGCACGCAGGCTGCATCGCCCGCTTTCTCCCGCTCCGCATCCTCACGACGATTCAATTCCGAAACGCTTTGCGTGATCGCACGTGGCGTCGCACGTTCGCGTGTCACGTGACGTGTTCCGTAACATCGCCGCTCGCCACTCGTCACGTTGGCTGCAGAAGCCGGCACGATCGACACAGCGCAAGGCTTTTCAAACCTGGCACTCTTATTGCTCCCTGTCAGGGAAACAGGTTGTCAGGGAGACCCAACATGAATACCGTCGAAGTCCTCAGCCGCAGCGAAACCATCGACGAACTGGATGTGATCGACGGCGCATCGCTGATCCGCCGGCTCGTGTCCGAACGCCGCATGCCGGCCGCACGCGAGACCCGATGCGTCGACAATCCACCGCTGACGCTGTACGGCGCATTTCGCCAGGGCGTCGCCGATCACGTCGCACGCCGCGCGAATCCGTATCGTGCCGGCAGCCGTTTCTGGGCACTGTGGGAAGAAGGACGTCTCGAAGCTGAAACATCGGGCCGGTAAGCCGGCTGCACGCGCCGGCCCTGTCGCGGCAAGGGGCCGGCGCGAAACATCGGGCCCGCATGCGGCCGGCCGGCGCACCGGCATGCGTTCACCGCTGCAACATCGCGCGCAGTCTCGCGTGCCGTCCTCGTCGATCAAAATCCGTCTCCGCTGGCGAAGCCGCGACGTCACTTCACCGCCCGCAGCCGGCCGAGAGAGGCGAACCCCGGGTTTGGAACGGGAATCGTGCGGTCGTAGCAGCAAGGTTTGTCTCGCCACGATGCGTTGTCACGCGATCGGCTGAACCCATTGCCTCCGCCAACCCGGCGCTTCAAAGGGATCCGAAAAATACTGGGTCTCGTGGACGACCTTGCCGTTGCGGAACGCCATGATGCTTACCGTGCAAGTCGGTCGCCCGTCATAGGTGATCGAGTATTCCGTGACCCACAGATTGCCTTCCCCTTGAATTCGCCTGACGTCGAATCCAGCCGGCTTGCCTGGATGATGGCTCCGCAGTGCCTGCAAATTCTTTCGCCCGAGGATGCGCTCCCCTGACTGTGGATAGTCACAGACGACAGCGTCATCGTAAATATCGTGTTCCGCGTCGAGATCTCCGCCCGCCGACGCTTGCCAGTGCGCATTCAGCGCTACACGTATTCCCTCTTCCTGCATGAAATGCCTCCGGATACCGTTTCACGGGTCGTGGAGCAAACCCGCACTTGTCCGTCTCGACGACGTAGATGCGCCACGAATCATGATAGGTAGCGGCTGACGAAAGCGCGACTTCGCGATTTGCCTGCCTCTTCGATCCCGCGTCGACCGATCGCTTCCGGCCTGTTGCCGACTTTCGCGAACGGCGTCTTCCGCTCCGCTGGAGGATGGAATCGGATGCAGGGAATCGCCCATGAAATCACGCCCGCCGGGCAGACATCGACGACCGCAGCGCAGCTTGACGAATCAAATTCGAACATCGGCAGCGCGACGGAATGAATACGGCCTCGCGTACCGATCACGCAGCCCGACGACCCGCATTCGTGTGCATGCCGGTCGACGACCGCCGGCGTTGCGCGCGCCCGGTCCGCCGCGCGGCGGTCGTTTCCCGATAAGATGGCGAATTCCGTTCATCGAACGATGCCGCCATGACCGCCTCTTCCTCGCACCGCAATCCCATCCACTGCGAAATCGATCTCGACGCACCCGGCAAGCACGCGGGCTACCTGCGGCTGCCGCATTCCGTGCACCGCTCGGCGTACGGCTGGCTGCCGATCCCGATCGCGTCGATCCGCAACGGCGACGGCCCGGTCGCACTCGTGATGGCCGGTAATCACGGCGACGAGTACGAAGGCCAGATCATCGTGTCGCAACTGATGCGCGAGATCGAGCCGGGGATGGTCAGCGGGCAGCTGATCCTGCTGCCGATGGCGAATTTCCCGGCGGCGGACGCGGGCCTGCGCGTGTCGCCGCTCGACGAAGGCAACCTGAACCGCAGCTTTCCCGGCAACCCGACCGGCACGCCGACGCAGATGATCGCCCATTACATCGAGCACGCGCTGCTGTCGCGCGCGCAGTATCTGGTCGACCTGCACTCCGGCGGCAGCTCGCTGCTGTACCAGGGCGGCAACATGCTCGCGATCGATCCGCTCGACGCCGACGAAGCCGCGAAACTCAACGGGCTGCTGGTCGCGTTCGGGTTGCACAACGCGCTGCTGCACGCACCGAACCCCGTGCATTCGGCGTCGGCCGCGCGGCGCCAGGGTGCGATCTCGATCGTGACCGAACTCGGCGGTGCGGGCATGGCCGATCCGTCGCTGATCCGGATGGGCCGCCACGGGCTGCTGCACTACCTCGGCCATATCGGGCTGCTGCACGGCGCGCTCGTGCCCGATGCGCCGCCCACCGTCACGCGCTTCATGCGGGTCGACGGCGACCGCCATTTCGTCTACGCGTACGAGCGCGGGCTGTACGAGCCGCTCGTCGAACTCGGCGATCAGGTGAAGGCCGGGCAGCCGGCCGCGTGGGTGCATTTCCCCGATACGCCGCTGCGCGAACCGGTGCTGCACCGCTTCAAGGGCGACGGCGAAGTGGTGTGCAAGCGCGTGCCCGCGCAGGTGCAGCGCGGGGACTGCCTGTTTCAGCTGGCCGAGTTGTCGACGCCGCCGAGCATCGGCCAGACGGCCTAAATCCGGACCCATCTCCTTTCCTTGCTGTCTGCCAGTCATGGCGGACGGCATGCGCTCGCCATTAACCAACTTGACAAATTAACTTACTTGGTTATGATCGCAGATGGAAAAGAGAACGCCTCATTGCAAGCTGCTTCGCGTCAAAGCGCTAGTCGAAACCGGCAAGGTCCGGTTGACCACGAGTGCGGTACTCGGCGCTCGACAACTGGGTTTCACGGAAAGGGAGGCGCTCGGTGTCGTGCTGTCGCTGACCGATCTCGACTTCCACAAGAGCATGACGACGTACGCCGACCACACGATCTGGCAGGACGTCTACCGGCCTTTCACGGTGCGTGGCGACGTGTACCTGAAACTGACGGTGATCGACGATGTGCTGATCGTGTCTTTCAAGGAGCGAAGAACATGAAGTGCCCCGCATGCGGTGCGGCCAAGCTGGTCCGCGACACGCGAGACATCCCTTATACCTATAAAGGCCAGTCGACTGTCGTCCGCGATATCACCGGCGATTTCTGCCCGGCCTGCGGGGAATCGGTCCTGGATCTCGACGAGGCGACCCGTCTCGGCGAAGCGATCACCGAGTTCAACAAGCAGGTGAACGCCACCATCGTCGACCCGAAGTACATCGCGAAGGTGCGCAAGAAGCTGAGGCTGGATCAGCGCGAGGCGGCCGAGATCTTCGGCGGCGGCATCAACGCGTTCTCCCGTTACGAAACGGGCAAGACGAATCCGCCGCTCGCCCTCGTGAAATTGCTGAAGCTCCTGGATCGCCATCCGGATCTCCTCGCCGAAGTACGAGCCGCATAGGCGCTCGCCCGTCGGCATCACGCGCATGCGTCAAGCACGGGCTTCGACGCATGCGCGCTCCCCTCGCAATACTCACCCCACTCCCCCTGCAAGCCTTCTGACGTCCGCTGCGAAATCCTTATCGAAATTGCTTCGTTCGCCTTTGCCGGCCGCGCCGCTAACGTGTTCAAAACGGCGGCGGCCCGCCATCTGCATCGCAGCAGGACGTGCACCGGCCGCCGCCATCACGACAACCGCGTCGCGATAACGGAACAGACCGGACGGGCCGCGTGCCCGCACCCCGCCAGGAATGTCCGCATCGCGCGCCCTTCGCGATGCCCATGGCCACGACCGACCGCATCATCGACACGACGACGCTCGACGCACGCGCGCAACCGCTGATCGACGCGCTGATCGACGAATATTCGACCCGCTACCACGCAGATCGCCCCGACAGCCACGCGTCCGCGCGCGAAGAACTCGCACGCTACCCGGCCGAACTGTTCGCGCCGCCCGAAGGCGCTTTCGTGCTGCTGCTGCGCGACGGCGAGACGATCGGCGGCGGCGCGTTCAAGCGCTACGACGCGCAGACCGCCGAGCTCAAACGCATCTGGACCCGCTCGGACCTGCGCCGCCAGGGCCTGGCACGCGTCATCGTCGAGGCGCTCGAACTGCGCGCCGCGCAACAAGGCTATCGCCGCATCTACCTGACCACCGGGTTTCGCCAGCCCGAAGCATGGGCGCTGTACGACCGCACCGGCTATACGCGACTGTTCGATTCGTCGATCGCCCCCGAGGCGTATTTCCACCTGCGGTTCGGCAAGGATCTCGCCGATCCATCGCGCACGTCGACGCTGACCGACCTGTGGGCGCCCGTGCCCGAACCAGTGCTGTCGCGCTGACCGCGACCGCCTCCCAGCATCCCTCCGATCTCCGCTTGCCACCACAGGACGCCTTCATGCAACGAGCCGTACCGCTTTCTTCCCGTGCCGCGCGCACGCTGGCCGCTGCGCTGATCGGCCTGACCGCATTCGCCGCAGCCGCGGCCGCCGCCACGTTCGACCTGAGCCCCGAACAGCGCGGTCGCCCGCGCGGCGTGGCCGATGCAGCCGTCGAGCGCGCAGTGCCCGCGTCGTTCAAGTTCGCCGAACCCGGCACGCTGACGATCGGCGTTGCGCCGAGCCTGCCGCCGATCAGTTCGTATGCGACCGACGCGCGCACGGTGATCGGCTTCGACGCCGACGTCGGCCAGCTCGTGTCCGACAGCTTCGGCCGCAAGCTGAAGATCGTCGCGCTCGCGTGGGCCGACTGGCCGCTCGCGCTCGAATCCGGGAAAGTCGACGCGGTGATCTCGAACGTCACCGTCACCGAAGAGCGCAAGCAGAAGTTCGATTTCTCGACTTACCGCAAGGACCAGGTCGGCTTCTACGTGCGCAACGACAGCAAGATCCAGGCGATCCGCGAGCCGAAGGACGTCGCGGGGCTGCGTGTCGTGACCGACGCCGGCACCAACCAGGAAAAGATCCTGCTCGCGTGGGATCGCGAGAACGTCGCGCACGGGCTGAAACCCGTGCAGATCCAGTACTACGACGACCAGGCGATGCGTATCGTCGCCGTACAGTCGGGCCGCGCCGACGTCGTGTTCAGCGTGAACTCGGTGCTCGCGTACCAGAGCGCGCAGCAAGGCAAGACGCGGCTCGTCGGCGCGATCAGCGGCGGCTGGCCGCGCACGGCCGATATCGCGATCGCGACGCGCCGCGGCAGCGGCCTCGCCGATCCGCTCACCGTCGCGCTGAACGGGCTGATCAGGAACGGCCGCTACCAGCAGGTGCTCGACCGCTGGAACCTCGCGTCCGAAGCGATCGACCAGTCGCGCACGAATCCGCCGGGGCTGCCGAAGAGCTAAGCGCCGCGCCCGCCTACCGTCCATTCACGCTCTCCCCACGCTCACGCAGGAACGCCGCCCACCATGTCTTATTCGCTTTCGCTGCTGGACAAGAGTCCGATCGCCGACGGCGCGAACGCCGCCGACGCGCTGCGCTTCACCACGACGCTCGCGCAACGTGCCGAACAGCTCGGCTACGAACGCTTCTGGGTCGCCGAGCATCACGGCACGCCGGGTTTCGCGAGCTCGGCGCCGGAAATCGTCGTCGCACACCTGCTCGCGCATACGTCGCGCATTCGCGTCGGCTCGGGCGGCGTGATGCTGCAGCACTACAGCCCGTTCAAGGTCGCCGAAGCCTTCAAGGTGCTGGCCGCACTCGCGCCGGGCCGCGTCGATCTCGGCATCGGCAAGGCGCCCGGCGGGTTGCCGCTGACCACGCGCGCGCTGCAGTGGTTCCACGACAAGGCGCGCAAGCCGGACTTCGCGGGCCAGTTGGCGGAGCTCGACGCATTTCTCGGCTGGGGCGTCGCCGAGGATCACCCGCTCGCCGGCGCGGTCGCGCTGCCCGTGCCGCCGCAGCCGCCCGAACGCATCCTGCTCGGCGGCTCGCCGGACAGCGGCGCGCTCGCCGCACGCAACGGCTGGCGCTTCTGCTACGCGGGGCATTTCAACGGCGACGACGCGAACCTCGAACGCTCGCTGGACGCGTACCGCAGCGCGGGTGGCACACGGCCGCTGGTCGCGCTGTACGCGGTGGCCGCACCGACGCGCGACGAAGCCGAGCAACTGATCGGGCCGATGAAGATCTTCAAGCTGCAGTTCGCGGGCGGCCAGAGCTTCAACCTGACCAGCGCGCAGGCAGCCGCCGAATTTGCGCGGCAGAGCGGCGCGTCCGACTACCGGATCGACGAGCTGCGCCCGACGGTGCTCGCCGATACGCCCGAGCGCATCCACCGCGCGCTCGATGCACTGAGCCGGCGGCTCGACGTCGATGCGTTCGTGATCGATTCGCCGGTGACCGACTACGCGGCGCGGCTCGCATCGGCCGAATGGCTCGGCGGCGCGCTGTCGGCCACGCCGTTGCAGGCGGCCCTCGCGGCCGACCGCTCCCTTTCCCCTGACCAGGACGCGTGACGCTCCCATGACGACCCGACGATCGATCCCCTTCGGCCTGATGCTGCAAGGCGCAGGCAGCCACATGAACGCATGGCGGCATCCGAGCAACCCGCCGGACGCGAGCATCAACCTCGATTTCGCGATCGGCATCGCACGCAAGGCGGAAGCCGCCGGCATCGCGTTCGCGTTCGTCGCGGACGGCCTCTACATCAACGAGAAGTCGATCCCGCACTTCCTGAACCGCTTCGAGCCGCTGACCGTCCTGTCGGCGCTCGCGGTCGCGACGAAGAAGATCGGGCTCGCGGGCACGATCTCGACGTCGTACAGCGAGCCGTTCACGGTCGCGCGCCAGCTCGCGTCGCTCGATACGATCAGCGGCGGTCGCGCGGGCTGGAACGTCGTGACGACACCGCTCGAAGGCACCGCGAAGAATTTCGGCAAGGCGCATCCTGACCACGAACTGCGCTACGAGATCGCCGACGAATACCTCGAGGTCGTGCAGGGCCTGTGGGACAGCTGGGACGACGACGCATTCGTGCGCGACCGCGCGACCGGCCGCTTCTTCGATCGCGACAAGCTCCACACGCTCGACCACCACGGCCGCTTCTTCCAGGTTGCGGGCCCGCTCAACATCCAGCGCTCCCCGCAGGGCCAGCCGGTGATCTTCCAGGCCGGTTCGTCCGACACCGGCATCGGGCTCGCGGGCAAGTATGCGGATGCGGTGTTCACGCATTCGCCGTCGCTCGACGAAACGGCCGCGTTCACGCGGCGCGTGAAGCAGAGCGCGATCGAGCACGGCCGGCAAGGCAGCGACGTGAAGATATTCCCCGGCATCGGGCCGATCGTCGGCCGCACGGCGGCCGAGGCCGAGGACAAATACCAGGCGATCCGCAACCTGCTGACGATCGACGAAGCGCTCGCGTATCTCGGCCGCTATTTCGATCACCACGATTTCACGCAGTACGCGCTCGATGCGCCGTTCCCGGAACTCGGCGAACTCGGCCGCAACAGCTTCCGCTCGACCACCGACCGGATCAAGGCCGACGCGAAGCAGAAAGGCCTGTCGCTGCGCGAGACGGCGCTCGCGGTCGCCACGCCGCGTCCGAACTTCATCGGCACGGCCGAGCATGTCGCCGACGAGCTGATCCGCTGGCACGACGCGGGTGCGGGCGACGGCTTCATCCTCGGCTTTGCGGTACAGGCACAGGGCGTCGAGGATTTCGTCCAACTCGTGATCCCGGCGCTCGAGGCGCGCGGCCGCTACAGCCGCGACCTGCCCGGTGCGACGCTGCGCGACCACCTCGGGCTGCCGCGCAAGGC
>NZ_JAAGPE010000267.1:0-12821 GCF_017104605.1 Burkholderia sp. Ac-20384
TGCCCTACTCGGCGCGCGCGTCGCGCCGCAGCAGGCCGCTGACGGCGTCGCGCGGTGCGATGCCGTCGAACAGCACGCCGCACACGGCTTCGGTGATCGGCATTTCGATCGACTGCGCGCGCGCGATGGCCAGCACGGCCTGCGCGCAGCGCACGCCTTCGGCCACGTGGCCGAGCGCGCCGAGGATGTCGTTCAGCGTACGGCCGGCCGCCAGTTGCAGGCCGACCGTGCGGTTGCGCGACAGGTCGCCCGTGGCGGTGAGGATCAGGTCGCCCAGGCCCGTGAGGCCCGTGAAGGTTTCCGCACGGCCGCCGAGCGCGACGCCGAGGCGCGACATCTCGGCGAGGCCGCGCGTAATCAGCGCGGCGCGTGCGTTCAGCCCGAGACCGAGGCCGTCGGCGATGCCGGTCGCGATCGCGAGCACGTTCTTCACCGCGCCGCCGACCTCGACGCCGACCACGTCGTCGCCCGTATAGATCCGCATCGCGCCGTGATGGAACGCGGCGAGCGTGCGCTCGCGGCATTCGGCGGACGCGCTCGCCACCGTCAGCGCGACGGGCAGCGACTGCCCGACCTCGCGGGCGAAGCTCGGCCCCGACAGCACGCCGTTGCTGTGCTGTTCGGGCAACTCGGCCGCGATCACCTGATGCGGCAGCAGATGCGTGTCGGCCTCGAAGCCCTTGCAGACCCAGACGACGTGCGCAGGCACGCAGCCTGCGTCGCGCATCGCGTGGCACAGCGTGCGCAGCCCGGCCACGGGCGCGGCGATCACGCACAGTGCGTCGTCCGCGGCGCCATGCGCGAGCGCGGCGCCGAGATCGGCGTCGTAGCGCAATGCGTCAGGCAGCGCGATGCCGTCCAGATAGCGGGAATTTTCGTGCCGGGCCTGCAGCCCGGCGATGAGCGCGGCGTCGCGCGCCCACAGAAGCGTATCGTGCCGCGCGGCCAGATGGCCCGCGAGCGCGGTGCCCCAGGCACCGGCGCCGAGAACGGCTACTTTCATACCCAGCACCGGTCCTCCGAGTGAAACGTCAGTTCAGCGTCGTGCCGTTCGGTGCGCCTGCTGCGGCACCGGCCTGCTGCTGAAGCTGCGCGAGACGCTGCTCGTACAGCGCCTGGAAGTTGATTTCCGCCAGGTGGATCGGCGGGAAGCCCGCGCGCGTGATCGCGTCGGCGATGTTCGAACGCAGGTACGGGAACAGGATCGTCGGGCAAGCGATGCCGACGAGCGGATCGAGCTGTTCGTCCGGAATGTTGCGGATGTCGAAAATACCGGCCTGCTTCGCTTCGATCAGGAACGCGACCTTGTCCTTCACCTTCGCGGTGACGGTGCCCGACACGACGACTTCGAACACGCTTTCCGCGAGGCGGTCGGCCTTGACGTCGACTTCGACTTCAACCGACGGCATGTCCTGCTCGAGGAAGATCGCCGGCGAATTCGGCTGCTCGAGCGACATATCCTTCAGGTAGACGCGCTGGATGTTGAAGAACGGTTGGTTTTCGACGTCGGACATGGTGTATCCCTAAAAGTGGTGACGGGGCGGCCCGGCTTCGCGCCGGCCGCCACGGATGAATCCTGCGCGCCCAAGCCGCGGCGCGGCCGGCGGCCATTCTGCCCTAATCAGGCCGCTTGCAGAAGCGGTACGAGCCCGCCTTCGCGGTCGAGCTTCGACAGATCGTCGTAACCGCCGACGTGCGTGTCGCCGATATAGATCTGCGGCACCGTGCGGCGCCCCGTGCGCGTCATCATTTCGTCGCGGCGGGCCGGATCGCGGTCGATCAGCACCTTCTCGATCTGCTCGACACCGCGCAGCTTCAGCAGGCGCTCGGCCTGGATGCAATACGGACACACCTGCGTGCTGTACATCAAAACCTTGTTCACTTCGCCACTCCTTGTTTGACGACCGGCATCCCGGCCTGCTGCCAGGCGGCCACGCCGCCCTCGAGCACGTGCACCTCGGCGTAACCCGCCGCCTCGACCTCGCGCGCCGCCTTCTGCGACTGCTGGCCGTTCTGGCAGACGAGCAGCACCGGGGTGCTCTTGTTCTTCGCGACTTGCGCGATCTTCGTGCCGATCTCGCCCGCCGCGACCTGACGTGCCGACGGCAGGTGGCCGGCAGCGAAATCGGACGCGGCGCGCACGTCGATCACGACCGCGTTGCGGCGGTTGATGAGTTGCGTCGCCTCTGCGGCGGACAGGCCGCCACGGCCGCGGCGCAGCGCGGGCCAGGCCAGCAGGCCGCCGGATACCACCAGGATCGCGATAAGGGCCAGGTTGGTGTAATCGGTAAAGAACGTCACGGAATTCCGCCGGAAAAAGAGAAATCGGATGAGGACAATCCTGCCATTATAAAATAACCGTCTTGCGCGATGGCGGGCCCGGGTCGGGTCCTGCTCGACGCGCCACAGCTTCCTTCACTACCGACCGCAAGATCCATGTACAAACTCGTTCTCATCCGCCACGGCGAATCGACGTGGAACAAGGAAAACCGCTTCACCGGCTGGGTCGACGTCGACCTGACCGAACAGGGTCGCAACGAGGCCTATCAGGCCGGCGAATTGCTCAAGGAGGCCGGCTACACGTTCGACATCGCGTACACGTCGGTGCTCAAGCGCGCGATCCGCACGCTGTGGCACGTGCAGGACAAGATGGACCTCATGTACCTGCCGGTCGTCCACTCGTGGCGCCTGAACGAGCGCCACTACGGCGCGCTGTCGGGCCTGAACAAGGCCGAAACGGCCGCGAAGTTCGGCGACGACCAGGTGCTCGTGTGGCGCCGCAGCTACGACACGCCGCCGCCCGCGCTCGAGGCGACCGACGAACGCGCGCCGTTCAACGACCCGCGCTACGCGAAGGTGCCGCGCGAGCAGCTGCCGCTCACCGAGTGCCTGAAGGACACGGTCGCGCGCGTGCTGCCGCTGTGGAACGAGTCGATCGCCCCGGCGGTCCGCGCCGGCAAGCAGGTGCTGATCGCCGCGCACGGCAACTCGCTGCGCGCGCTGATCAAGTACCTCGACGGCATCTCGGACAGCGACATCGTCGGCCTGAACATCCCGAACGGCGTGCCGCTCGTGTATGAGCTCGACGAAAACCTGAAGCCGATCAAGCACTATTACCTCGGCGACCAGGACGCGATCGCGCAGGCGCAAGCCGCCGTCGCGAAGCAGGGCAAGGCGGGCTGACGCCCGTCGGCCGGGTGAGCCGGGTGAGCCGGGTGAGCCGGGTGAGCCGAGCGGGCCGCGTCCGGTGCGGCCTGCCCGGCCCCGGCCCTTGCCCGGCGCACCGCGCGAACCTTCGCGGCTCCGGCGCTGTCGAATCCGCTTTCGAACCCGCAGCGCATCCGGCGGTGCCCCGCCGGGCCGGCTCCGGGCCCTTTTCGACGCTTTTCGCGCCGTTCCACTGAGTTATCGGACGAACAGTTATACTTGTCCGCTACATCATCCCCGCTACCGCCACGCGCTTCCCGACCGCACCAGATCTCTATGCGAATGAAATTGAAGAACATCGGCCTGATTGCCGCGGGCCTCGCCACGGGCGTGTTCGCCACGCTGCAGGTTTCCGCATCGGCCGAGCAGACCGCCACGGCGCCGCTTCCCCTCGACCAGCTCCGCCTGTTCGCGGAAGTCTTCGGACAGATCAAGCGCGAGTACGTCGAACCGGTCGACGACAAGAAGCTGCTGACGGCTGCGATCAAGGGCATGGTGTCGAGCCTCGACCCGCACTCGTCGTTCCTCGACAAGACCGACTATGACGAGCTGCAGGAGCAGACGAAGGGCCGCTTCGCGGGTCTCGGCATCGAGATCTCGCAGGAAGACGGCCTCGTCAAGGTGATCTCGCCGATCGAGGATACCCCCGCGTTCCGCGCCGGCATCCGTCCGGGCGACCTGATCACCCGCATCAACGACAAGCCGGTGCGCGGCATGACGCTCGACAAGGCCGTGAAGCAGATGCGCGGCGAGCCGGGCACCAAGGTCACGCTGACGATCTTCCGCAAGAGCGACGACCGCACGTTCCCGGTCACCGTCACGCGCGCGATCATCAAGGTCCAGAGCGTGAAGATGAAGATCCTCGATCCGGGCTACGCGTATGTCCGCATCACGAGCTTCCAGGAGCGCACGACGCCCGATCTCGCCCAGAAGCTGCAGGACATCGCACGCCAGCAGCCGAACCTGAAGGGCCTCGTCCTCGACCTGCGCAACAACGGCGGCGGCCTGCTGCAGAGCGCGGTCGGCGTGGCCGGCGCGTTCCTGCCGCCCGACTCCGTCGTCGTGTCGACCAACGGCCAGATCGCCGATTCGAAGCAGGTCTACCGCGATACGTACGACAACTATCGCCTGCCGTCCTTCGACGGCGATCCGCTGAAGAACCTGCCGCCGGTCTTCAAGACCGTGCCGATGATCGTGCTGACGAACGCCTATTCGGCGTCCGCGTCGGAAATCGTCGCCGGTGCGCTGCAGGATTCGAAGCGCGCGCAGATCATGGGCAAGACGACGTTCGGCAAGGGTTCGGTGCAGACGGTACGCCCGATGACGGCCGACACCGCACTGCGCCTGACCACCGCGTACTACTACACGCCGAGCGGCCGTTCGATCCAGAACAAGGGCATCACGCCGGACGTGCCGGTCGATCAGTACGCGGACGGCGATCCGGACGACGTGCTCGTGACGCGTGAGGTCGATTACTCGAACCACCTTGCGAACACGCAGGATCCGAACGAGAAGAAGGAACAGGAAGACCGCGAGCAGCGCCGCATGGATCAGCTGCGCATTCTCGAAGAGCAGAACGACAAGAAGACGCCGGAGCAGCGCCAGAAGGATCGCGATCGCAAGCCGATCGAGTTCGGCAGCGCCGACGACTTCATGATGCAGCAGGCGCTCAACAAGCTCGAAGGCAAGCCGGTCCAGGAATCGAAGTCGCTGCTCGCCGAGAGCACGACGAAGAGCCCGACCGGCAAGGCCGCGGCATCCTCGAAGGCATCGGGCGCAAGCGCGAAGCCGGCAGCCGCACCGAAGCCCGCGTCAGCGCCGCAGTAAGCGCCGGCCGGCATCCGACGGGCCATCGCGGGAAGACCGTGATGGCCCGTTTTTCATGCGCGCCTAAAATAACGACACCTCCGCCGCCTCGCCCACGACTCCCCATGAACGACGATCAACTCCTTCGCTACTCCCGTCACATCCTCGTCGACGAAATCGGCATCGAGGCGCAGCAGCGCTTTCTCGATGCGCATGCGATCGTGGTCGGCGCAGGTGGCCTCGGCTCACCCGCCGCGATGTACCTCGCGGCATCGGGCGTCGGCACGATCACGCTCGTCGACGCCGATACGGTCGACCTCACGAACCTGCAGCGGCAGATCCTGCACGTGACGGCATCGGTCGGCCGCCACAAGGTCGAATCGGGGCGCGACGCGCTCGCCCAGCTGAACCCCGAGGTGAAGGTGAACGCGGTCGCGGAGCGTGTCGACGACGCGTGGCTCGATGCGCACGTGCCGCATGCGACCGTCGTGCTCGACTGCACCGACAACTTCGCGACGCGGCATGCGATCAACCGCGCGTGCGTCGCGCACGGCGTGCCGCTCGTGTCGGGCGCCGCGCTGCGTTTCGACGGCCAGATCAGCACGTTCGATTTCCGCGACCCGGCCGCGCCCTGCTATGCGTGCGTGTTTCCGGAAGACCAGCCGTTCGAGGAAGTCGCGTGCGCGACGATGGGCGTGTTCGCGCCGACGGTCGGGATCATCGGCGCAATGCAGGCCGCCGAGGCGCTGCGCGTGATCGGCGAAATCGGCAAGACGCTCAACGGGCGGCTGATGATGCTCGATTCGCTGCGGATGGAATGGACGACGATGAAAATCGCGCGCCAGGCCGACTGCCCCGTGTGCGGGGGCCGGCACTGACGCGCGACGGGCATGCGCCGGGCGGCGCATGCGTGGTGACACTTCGCTACGATTAGCGGCGATGCGGACGCCTGCTACGCTGCGGCGTCCGCGCGCGGCTCCGCGACCGACAGGCGCTGCAACGCGGCCTGCACTTCCTCCGGCTCGAACGCGGCGAGCACGTCGGCCGTCGGCTTTTCGAGCGCCTTCAGGTGCGCGCGCAGGATCTCCTGCTTCACGACGAGCAGCTGGCTCGGGTGCATCGAGAACTCGGTGAGCCCCATCCCGAGCAACAGGCGCGTGAGCGCCGGATCGCCGGCCATCTCCCCGCACACCGACACGGACACACCCGCGCGCTTCGCTTCGCGCAGCGTATAGGCGATCAGGTGCAGCACCGCCGGATGCAGCGGGTCGTAAAGGTGCGCGACCGCGTTGTCCGCACGGTCGATCGCGAGCGTGTACTGGATCAGGTCGTTCGTGCCGATCGACAGGAAATCGAACCGCTTCAGGAACAGCGGCAGCGCAATCGCCGCGGCCGGAATCTCGATCATCGCGCCGAGGCGCACGTTCGGGTCGTACGCGAGCCCCGCGTCGTCGAGCTGGCGCTTCGCCTCGCGGATCAGGTCGAGCGTCTGGTCGATCTCCTGCGCGTGCGCGAGCATCGGGATCAGGATCTTCACCTGGCCGAACGCGGACGCGCGCAGGATCGCGCGCAACTGCGTGAGGAACATCTGCGGCTCGGACAGGCTCCAGCGGATCGCGCGCAGGCCGAGCGCCGGGTTCGGCGCCGTCTCGTAGCCTTCGTCGAGTGCCTCGAGCGGCTTGTCCGCGCCGACGTCGATCGTGCGGATCGTCACCGGCATGCCCTTCATCCACTCGACGGCCCGCTTGTACGCGGCGAACTGCTCCTCCTCCTCCGGCATCTCCTTCTGATGCATGAACAGGAACTCGGAACGGAACAGCCCGACGCCGACCGCACCGGCGTCGACGGCCGCCTTCGCGTCGTCGGGCAGCTCGATGTTCGCGTACAGCTCGATCTTGGTGCCGCACAACGTTTGCGTCGGCGAGAACTTCAAACGCTGCAGCTTGCGTTGCTCCAGCAGCTTCTCGGACTGCCGGTACGAATATTCCTCGAGGACGATCGGCGCCGGATCGACGATCACGATGCCCTGGTCGCCGTCGACGATGATCAGGTCGTCCTGGCGGATCAGCGCGCTCGCGTGCTGCACGCCGACCGCGGCCGGAATGCCGAGGCTGCGCGCGACGATCGCCGTATGCGACGTGCGCCCGCCGAGGTCGGTGACGAACGCCTGGAACGACTGCGACTTGAACTGCATCATGTCGGCCGGCGCGATGTCGTGCGCGACGACGATCATCTCGTTCGTGCCGTTCCTGGCCGCGCGGTCCAGTGCCTGCGACGCCGACGGTGCACCGGCGAGCGCCTTCAGCACGCGCTCGACCACCTGCTCGATGTCGGCCTTGCGCTCGCGCAGGTATTCGTCCTCGATGTCGTCAAAGTGGCGCGTGAGCAGCTCGAGCTGCTCGGTCAGCGCCCACTCGACGTTGTAGCGGCGCGTGCGGATCAGGTCGATGGTTTCCTGCACGAGCATCTCGTCGCTCAGGATCATCGCGTGGACGTCGATGAAGGCACCGACTTCGCTCGGGGTGTCGTCGGTCAGGTCGGCGCGCAGCGCTTCGAGTTCGTGATGCACGACCTCGAGCGCCGTGCGGAAGCGCTCGACCTCCGCATCGATCTGGTTTGCCTCGACCAGGTAATGGGCGACGTCGAGCGCCGCCGGCGCGATCAGATACGCTCGCCCGATCGCGATACCACGTGAGACGGGAATGCCATGCAGCGTGAAGGACACGCGCACCTCCTCTGTACAAGTAAAGCCGCGGCACACTGCTGCGATGCGCTTATGACCCCGGTTAGCGATTATAAATTCCGCGACTCCCCGCTGACTGCATGCACCGCAGCATTGCGCATTCCGCATCAATGCTTCCGACGAAAAAAATGCCGCGGATTCCGCGGCATTCTGACTGGAAACGGCAACGATCCCGCGTACGGATCACTGGCCTTCGCCGAACTTGTCGGCGATCAGCTTCAGCAGCGCGTCCATCGCTTCCTGCTCGTCGGACCCTTCGGTCTCGATCGTCACGGTGCTGCCGATGCCCGCCGCCAGCATCATCACGCCCATGATGCTCTTCGCATTGATCTTGCGCCCGTTGCGCGTCATCCAGACTTCCGACTGGAAGTTGCCGGCCAGTTGCGTAAGCTTGGCCGATGCGCGCGCATGGAGCCCCAATTTATTGACGATGGTGGTTTCTTGTTGAAGCATGATTCTCGGTCGGGTCGGTCGGGGCCGCCGGCGGCGCGCGTCGGCGGTGCTGTCTAAAACGGAAAACGGGAAATCAGTGCGATTCGGTGCGCGGCTGCGGTTCGGGCGGAATCGGCGCGCACTGGCCGCAGCCGGTTTCCGTCGGCGGCGGCGGCGTACCGGCCGACACCTCGTGGACGCCCTTCGCGCCGCCGGACAGCGCCTTGTCGACCAGCTTGTCGAGCGGCACGGTGCGGTAGCAGACGGCCCGCACGAGCATCGGCAGGTTCACGCCCGCGAGCACGCGCACGTTGTCGATCTTGGCCAGCTGGCCCGCGATGTTCGCGGGTGTCGCGCCGTACATGTCGGTCAGCACGACCACGCCGTTCTCTTCCTTGAGCCGCGCGAGTTCCGCGTGCGCGAACGCCATCACCTGGGTCGGATCGCTGTCCGCCGTCACGTCGATACAGCCGATGCGGGCGGGCACGCCGCCATAGATGTGCGCGATGCAGTCCCGCAGCGCGGTGGCGAGCGGAGCGTGCGCGATGATCAGGATCCCGGCCATGTCAGATCGCTCCCGGCCGCCCCTGGCGGGCCGACACCCCGCGGCGGGGCAATGAGCGTAGCGAGTGTGGGAAACGTTCCATGTTCAGCCTTGCAACAGTTTCGGCCCGACCGCCGGGCCTTTGATGCGCGATCGCGGCACCGGGCAAGCGGGCATTGTAGCAGGCCGGTCGAACTGCTCCGGCGACGGGGGACCTGCGCGGCCGCCGCCGGGGTTGCGCGGGAAAGCGGCCTACGCGGCCGCACGCTCCAGCGCGTCGATGAACATCGCGGCGACGTCGAAGCCCGTCTGCTCCATGATCTCGCGGAAGCACGTCGGACTCGTGACGTTCACCTCAGTCAGCCAGTCGCCGATCGCATCGAGGCCGACCAGCAGCAACCCGCGTGCCGCAAGCACCGGCCCGAGCGTTTCGGCGATCTCGCGATCGCGCGCGGTCAGCGGCTGCGCAACGCCGAGCCCGCCCGCCGCCAGATTGCCGCGCACTTCGCTGCCCTGCGGAATCCGTGCGAGCGAAAACGGCACCGGCTCGCCGCCGATCAGCAGGATGCGCTTGTCGCCGGCCTTGATCTCGGGGATGAATTTCTGCGCCATCACCGAGCGCGTGCCGTCGTGGCTCAGCATCTCGATGATCGAACCGAGGTTCATGCCGTCCGGCTTCACGCGGAACACGCCCATCCCGCCCATCCCGTCGAGCGGCTTCAGGATCACGTCGCCATGCTCGGCGTGGAACGCGCGCAGCCGTTTCGCGTCGCGCGTGACCAGTGTCGGCGCGACGAACTGCGGAAACTCGCCGATCGCGAGCTTCTCCGAATGGTCGCGGATCGACTGCGCCTTGTTGAACACGCGCGCGCCGGCGCGCTCGGCCAGCTCCAGCAGCCAGGTCGACGTCACGTATTCCATGTCGAACGGCGGATCCTTGCGCATCAGCACCGCGCCGAACGATTCGAGGCGGCGCGCGTCGACCGGCCCGGCCTCGTACCACGTCTCGCGATGCAGGTCGTCCGGGTCGCCGACGAACGTGATGCGGCGCACGTCGGCCTCGACGGCCGAACCCGTCCAAGCGAGGTGGTTCGGCTCGCACGCGTACACCGCGTGCCCGCGCCGCGCCGCCTCAGCCATCATCGCGTAGGTCGAATCCTTGTAGATCTTGAAGCGCTCGAGCGGGTCGGCGATAAAGAGAATGTCCATGAGGTCCTGTACTTGGCGAAGGTCCGTTACACCTGGATGGCTTCGGGATCGGTCTTTTCCAGTTCGATCGACGACGCGATCAGCGACAGCCGCGCGACGACGCCGTACATATAGAAACGGTTCGGCGGCGCGGCACCCGGCTTCGCGCCCGCATCCGGCAGCGCGGTGTGCTCGAAGCCGAGCGGCACGTAGTGCATGCCGGGCGCGTTCAGGTTCTGGTCGCGCTCGCGGCCGGCGTGTGTGCGGTAGAAGCCGCCGACCACATAGCGGTCGATCATGTACACGACGGGCTCGGCGACTTCATCGCCGACACGCTCGAACGTATAGACGCCTTCCTGCACGATCACGTCGCGCACCGCGAGGCCGGCCTTCGACTCGGCCATCTGCGCGCGCTCGGCCTTCGACAGGCGGCCGATCTCGGCCGCGTCGTGCACGGTCATCACGCCGCGCCCCGCCGTGCCCGCGTCGGCCTTGACGACCACGTACGGCTTTTCGCTGATCCCGTATTCGCGGTACTTGCGCGCGATCTTCTTCAGCACGCCGTCGATCGCGTCGGCGAGCGCCTGCTCGCCTTCATGCGCCTGCCAGTCGACGCCTTCCACGTGCGCGAAATACGGATTCACCATCCACGGATCGACGCCGACCATCTTCGCGAACTTCTTCGCGACGTCGTCGTAGCACGAGAAGTGCGTCGACTTGCGGCGCACGGCCCAGCCCGCGTGCAGCGGCGGCAGCAGGTACTGCTCGTGCAGGTTTTCCAGCACGGCCGGGATGCCGGCCGACAGGTCGTTGTTCAGCAGGATCGAGCACGGATCGAAATTCTTCAGGCCGAGGCGGCGCTGCGAACGCTCGAGCGGTTCGAGCACGATCTTCTGGCCGTCGGCCAGCGTGATCGGCGTCATGTCGGTGATGCTCGGGTCGAGCGAGCCGAAGCGCACGTTCAGGCCGGCCTGGCGCATGATCGTCGCGAGCCGTGCGACGTTTTCGAGGTAGAACGCGTTGCGGGTCGGCAGCTCGGGAATCACGAGCAGGTTCTTCGCGTCCGGGCAGATCTTCTCGATCGCGGCCATCGCGGCCTGGACGGCGAGCGGCAGCACTTCGGACGGCAGATTGTTGAATGCGCCGGGAAACAGATTCGCGTCGACGGGCGCCAGCTTGAAGCCGGCATTGCGCAGGTCCACCGAACAATAGAACGGCGGGGTATGTTCCTGCCATTCGAGCCTGAACCAGCGTTCGATCGCAGGCGTCGCGTCGAGGATCTTCTGCTCGAGTTCAAGCAGCGGACCGTTCAACGCGGTAACGAGGTGGGGAACCATGAATCACTCGCGAGCGGGAGAATGAAGATTGTAGAGCAATTGCCCTGCCCATTTGGGGATTGTTCCCGGCTTCGCAAGGGTTTGGAGGAAGTTTTCGGCTATTGACCCGATAGCGCGAAGGGTTATGCGCTACGGCAGTGGGTGACAGGAGAAAAAAAGCCCGCCGGGTGGGGCGGGCCGAAGTCGCTGCGCTCATTCATCGCGGGCGCCGTCGTCGCGGCGGCCCGCCGGTCATTCTTGTGACTTATTCGACATGCTCGCCGTGCAGGACCACGTCGAGGCCTTCGCGCTCTTCTTCTTCCGACACGCGCAAGCCGATCGTGAGATCGATCAGCTTCAGGAGCACGAAGCTCAGCACGCCGCTGTAGACCAGCGTGATCAGCACGCCCTTGGCCTGCAGCAGCAGGCTGCCGTCGGCGCCGCCGATGTCCTTGACCGCGAACACGCCCGTCAGCAGCGCGCCGAGAATCCCGCCCACGCCGTGCACGCCGAACGCGTCGAGCGAATCGTCATAGCCGAGCTTCGACTTGAGCCACGTCGCCGACCAGAAGCACACGACGCCGGCCGCGATGCCGATCACCAGCGCGCCCGGCACGCCGACGAAGCCGGCCGCCGGCGTGATCGCGACGAGACCCGCGACCGCACCCGACACGATGCCGAGCACCGACGGCTTGCCGTGCGAGATCCACTCGGCGAACATCCAGCCGAGCGCCGCGCAGGCCGTCGCGACTTGCGTCGTCAGCATCGCGAAGCCGGCACGACCGTCGGCCGCGACGGCGGAACCCGCGTTGAAGCCGAACCAGCCGACCCACAGCATCGAGCCGCCGATCATCGTCAGCACGAGGTTGTGCGGCGCCATCGATTCTCGGCCGAAGCCGACGCGCTTGCCGAGCATCAGGCACGACACGAGGCCCGCGATACCGGCGTTGATGTGCACCACCGTGCCGCCCGCGAAGTCGAGCACGCCGTCCGACGACAGCCAGCCGGTCGGCTCCCACACCATGTGCGCGATCGGCACATAGACGATCAGCGACCAGAGCGTCATGAACACGAGCATCGCCGAGAACTTCATCCGGTCGGCGAACGCGCCGCAGATCAGCGCCGGCGTGATGATCGCGAACGTCATCTGGTAGACGAAGTAGACCGATTCCGGAATCGTCGGCGCGAGGTGGCTGACGGTCAGCGTCGTCGCCTTGTCGCCGTGGATGTAGTTCATCCCGTGCAGGAACGCGCGCGACAGGCCGCCGATGAAGCCGTTGCCCGGCGTGAACGCGAGGCTGTAGCCGACCACCGTCCACAGCACCGTGATCACCGCGGTGATCGCGAAGCTCTGCATCACGGTCGCGAGCACGTTCTTCTTGCGGACCATGCCCGCGTAGAACAGCGCGAGGCCGGGGATCGTCATGAACAGCACGAGCGCGGTGGAGGTCAGCATCCACGCGGTGTCGCCCGAGTTGATCTTCGACGAATCGACGGAGAACGGCGCGGTCGGCGCGGCGGGTGCGGCCGGTGCTGAAGCGGCGGCGGCAGCCGATGCGTCGGTGGCGCCCGAGGCCGGTGCGGC
>NZ_JAAGPE010000268.1:0-12921 GCF_017104605.1 Burkholderia sp. Ac-20384
AAGTCGAGTTTCCATTTCCGCAGCGGGCCGAGCAATGCTACATCTGGGGTGACGTCCCACTGCTGACCATCCTGCTATCGCTCAGAAAGAATCTCTATCTCAGCCACTACACGGCCATGCGGCTGCACGGCTTGACTGAGCAATCTCCCACGACCATCTACACAACAGACGAACGTAGCAACACTTATCAGGATGAGCGAGCAACGCTTGATCAGCTCGCAATCGATCAGGCATTCAGCCGCCCCCCACGGATTTCGCATAATTGGGTCGAGCATGCGGGGAAAAAGATTTATCTGCTGAATGGTGCGTATACAGGCCATCTCGGTGTCGTTACTGAACCCGTGACGGATGAAGGCGGCCAGCAGGTGCTTGCGCGCCTCACCAATCTGGAGCGTACCCTCATCGACATTACCGTGAGACCGGTCTATGCCGGCGGTGTCTTTGAAGTGGCCAAAGCCTTTGAGCTCGCGAAAGATCGAGTCTCTATCAACCGGCTGGTTGCCATGCTGCGTAAACTCAACTTCGCTTACCCCTATCATCAGGCGATCGGCTACTACTTGGAGCGTGCCGGCTACAAGCCGAATCAGATCGATCTGATTCGGCGCCTGCCGATCGAGCGCGACTTTTACTTGGCGCACGAGATGGGCGAAACGCGTTATGTCAGTAACTGGCGCCTATCTGTCCCAAGTGGGTTTTAGCCGGTCAACCAGTTCGAGCACGTAGTCGAAATAGACCTTAAATTTCTTGAGGTCAAAATCCGGTGAAACCGTGTCGGCAACGGACGGGAAACCTGCCAGATGAAACTCGTAGTAGCTCGGAATCAGGCCGAGGAAGGACAGGGGCACCTTCTTGGCTTCAAACATCGAGGTCAGGATCCGCTGCATCTGCTCGCCCGTGAGATCCAGCTCCAGTGCCTTCGTGAGCACGAAGATGTCGACGAAGTCCTTGGGGCGCGCGCTACCGTTATGTCCTCGCTTGATGATCGGAGTGTATTCGACCGTCTGCTGACAGATGGCCCGCAGTTTTTCACAGACGATCATGAGGGGTGAGTAGACGTAGATCAGCGTCCCATCGAAGTCCCAATCCTGCTTGTCTTCCACGTATTCGAAGCGGCTGATGTCGATGAGGAACTTTGTGCCCTGCCCGAGATTGATGGCTCGCTTGCGCAACTCATCCTGATCCGCGGCGTACTGCGCATGGATTTCTGTGGTGACGAGTTTGAACTCGACGCCATAGCCCCCCCAGAAATCCCTCATGTCTGCCGTCATGGTCTTCGGTCTCTCGACCATCTTGAAGTCGAAAACCTCGAACCTGTCGGCGCGGAACGTATCTGACAAGGATTTGAGAATTCTTGCCTGGACGGCCTCGATGTTCTCGCCAAAATCCTGCTTCAGTGAAAAATCGAGATCGACCGACGTGCGCGCACTGATCTGATGAACCAGTGCCATCGCATTGCCACCTTTCAGCACCAACTGCTCCAGCAGCTCATCGTCAGAAAACATCGCTTGAATAGCCAGGTTCTTGATCCTGTCTAGCAGTTTCGGGTCTTGCGGCCCTGTTTTGTGCTTATTCATTTTTCCTGGCTAGCCCTGTATGGCCAATGGCGGCTGAACGGTAGCATAACTCTGCGCATGGCTCCTGCTGGCCTCATCCCGGCAGCCGCGACGGTTATGGGATCTCTGTTCATGCGACCTCAGCTCGGCGAGTGGGTCTGGGATGGGTCCGGTCACGACTGCACCTGGTGCTGCACGTAGTCGGCGCGATGGGCGTTGCTGGCCACCGCGAAAGGGTAGCTAACTGTCATCAATTGGAACAGCAGTACGCCGATGCGCAGGCATTTTGCTACCGTTTCCAACCAGAGGTTGAGTTTCTTGTGCGTTTCTTCCGTCATGAGGCGTGCTCCAAAGATATCCAGTTGGGACTGGGCTGCCACGACACGGTGCTGTGTGCGTTAGCGAGCCGATATGTTCCATGCACCCAAGACCGGAAGCCCGGGGGCTTTTCCTAAATCACGCGGGCGGTTTAGGAAAAGCCATCGAGGCATCGCTTGGGGGGCGTGGTATGGAGTTTGGCGTCACGACTTCGGACGGTCCACGCGTGAGGGTTGTACACCGTCTCTACACAACCAATTGTCACGACCGTGAACGGTCAAGTCGGCGGAAGTCGTTTTTCTTAAGGTCGAGCAGCCTAAGGTGGGATGTGGCATGTCGACCGAGCGACACGCGCGTACGGCGGGTGTCGGCGAACCTCTATCTCCCAGATAAAGTCGGACTTCGCTACGCTCCGAACGGCACCAGCGAGCAAAGTCCTAGATAAAGTCCGACATTGGGACAAATTCCGGGTTGGGTCAGAATAGTGCGGCTTGAGGGTTCATCTTGAACCGAAACTCGAGGCTGACTACCTTCCGCCCGGATTTTTGCGGGCTCCACTCGATTTCGTAGCCGTCCTTCTCCGTTAGCTCCTTGACCGCAGGTTCAATGATCCGTCGTCTCATGTCCTTGAAGTTTTTGCGGCAGCTTTCGCTGGCCTGCATTGCGTGCGCGAATTCTTCAATGTCTATCCGTAGTAGGCCTGTTGAGCGGAATTGTGCGAACAACTCCAACAGTCGCCAGCTGAAGATGGATCGCAATGCGGCTGCCTGAGAGAGTTTGTAGCTGGTGAACCGTTCGCGGAGCGCGACAAGGTGAGGGACGACTTCATGCCAGAACGCTACCTCGATCCAGCCTTCCCCTTTGGCATACGTCGCGCGACCAACCCATCTCATTTCCTCGATACGAGGTCCCTTTCTACCGGGTTTCTCGAACCGAATGAGGCGATCGCGGAGGCCCTTGGCCGCAGCTTGAAGCTCTTCATAGGCGGTGTTTGGGTCTATGCCGAACGTTTCGGCAAACTCCAGTGCAGAGATTCGCGCGACCAGAGGTTTGGTTAGGTCTGGCAGGCGTTTGCTATCGAGCTTCGACACGCAACAAGACATGATCCGTTTTTCGGCTAGTGAGAGACCTTGGGCGGCCCTTACAAGAACGTTGCTCATGTTCACGTGCCTCTCAGTTAGGGGGAGGTCTATGACCGAGACTTCAGACTTCTCAACGGAGGGAGATTGGGACATTTTCCGGGTTATTGGGACATTTCCAGGAGACGTCCCTTTATACGCAAATGGGACACCTCGGTCAACATGTCCCATGTGGATAGCGCCCGGAAAATGTCCCATTTAGCCCGGGATTTGTCCCCCTAAACCCGGGATTTGTCCCCCAATCCCCGGGATTTGTCCCAATAGCTTCCCGCAAACCCTTGCTGGATAAGGCTTCTCACGCTCTAAAAACGGTTTAAAAACGGTTTAAAAATACCACCACTACCCCAAACATATCCACGCCCCCGCAAGCGGGGGCATAAATCGCCGCCTCCGGCGGCTGGACGACCCCCGGGAGGCATCACGGAGTTCTCGCCGCTCCGGTCTAAGGCGCCCGTCGTCCTACCGGACGTCGCTCGCCTAAGACCCGGACAAATCGAGTCAGGCGGCTAACACCGCCTGACTCTCAGCCGGGGGCTTGTGAGCCCCGGGCGAAACGTGTTCCCTGTTCACAAAGTCTCCAACGGTCTGCAGAAATGGGGTATTTTACTCATTTGAGTTTAATGGCATGATGCGCTTTGCATCATTTCCTCAAAGGAGTGTTTATGCATGTGATTGCGGTCTTGAATCAAAAAGGTGGGTCCGGGAAAACGACTATCGCCACGCATATTGCCCGCGCACTCCAACTCGCCGGAGCTGAGGTTCTACTCGTCGACTCAGATCCACAGGGCAGCGCTCGAGATTGGGCCGCCGTTCGCGAGGACCAGCCGGTTACGGTCGTTGGCATTGATCGACCGACTATCGAACGCGACTTAAAGCACATCGCAAGTAAAGATTTCGTCGTGATTGATGGAGCTCCGCAGGCAGCTGACCTGGCGGTATCCGCCATCAAGGCTGCTAACTTCGTGCTGATCCCTGTACAACCTAGCCCCTATGACATTTGGGCTACGTCTGACTTGGTGGAGCTGGTTAAGCAGCGTATTGAGGTTACAGACGGGAAGTTACAGGCGGCTTTTGTGGTGTCGAGGGCAATCAAGGGCACTCGGATTGGTTCGGAAGTCACCGAAGCGTTGACGGGATACGGTTTGCCAATTTTGGAATCCCGCATCACGCAGCGTGTGAGCTACCCCGGCACTGCAGCTGTCGGTACGACAGTCCTTGATGCTGAGCCTACCGGCGACGCAGCTGCCGAGGTCAAAGCCTTGGTTGATGAACTGAAGGCTAAGCTCATTTGAGTTATTGAGGGAATGAGTTTATGAGTAAATTAAATTTGAGCGCTGGCCGACCGAGTGCGACGAGAAATAAAGCGGCGACTCTCGCCAGTCTTGCAGAGGATGCTGGCTTGAAGCGGGTTAATTTCCAAGTTCCGCCCGAACTGCATACGAAGCTGAAAATTTATGCCGCGCGCCACGGCAAGACGATTACCGAGGTTCTAACCGAGTTCGTCGAGAATCTTCCTGATGAGTGAATGAGTAAATATGTAAATACGTTTAATCCATCGAATGCGGCCGGGATCCGGCCGCATTCGCACATGTGTGTCTCGTTCAGCCTTTCAGAATCCTCGCTCCCAAGGGCTAGCGAGGAATACGACGACAGCGAGCATGACGACGAGCGCGGTCAGCTTTCCTGCCGCGCTCGCAGCAGATCAACCCGTGGACGCATATAACCGTACCCATTGCCAGTACGAGAATCCCGAGACCCATCGCATTTCTCCGTTTACGGTTTGCTTAATGTACGGTGACATTTTGCCGTATATACTGCGTATCGATAGCAGGCGCGGATGAGCAGCGCACTTGAATTCGAAGATGCGTTGATACGCTAAAAGCAAGGTGGTGCACACGTCACGGTACTGCAAAGATCAGTCGCTCCACGACATCCCGTACCGTCTCACCTTTTCCTCGCAGGCGTTTCGCCGCGGTGAAGGCCTCGTGCGAAACCTTGATGCGAGGTAGCGCGTTGCTATCCGTCACGACCTCCTGCAGCTGGCTGCCGCCGACCACCTCGTTGACCACTTTCCACAGGCTTCCCTCCTGCAGCCTCGCCGACGTTATAAATTCAGTTTTCTGACTCATACGTACTCCGTAAATAGTTGTTCCATACCCAGCGGCCTCGGCCTTCGCCGTGGCCCAGATCGCGCGAGCAGAGCGCGAGCGCTTCCTTCCTGCTGCAGCGCTCGCTCAGGTAGTGCTCGAAGTTGTCGCGGCAGAAAGCCCGACGCAGGGAGTGGCCGGAGTTTTCGCGCTCGAGGCCGAGCGCGGAGAAGCGCCCCTGCACCTGCTGTTTGGCTGCGTGATTGGTGGGCGCGTCGACCAGATAGCGGCGGTCAGACACGATTGATAAAGCGGCTCTGACGGCGTCGAGTGCTCTTTCCCGATAGGGCTCGGGAATGTGGGTGTCGCGCGTGCGCCCGCCCTTGGTGCCGTGCCGGATCGTGATGAAGCTCTGACCGCGGGAGAGCGCAACCTCCCACTGTTTGAGGCTCTTGTGGCTTTCGATCATCTCTTCACGTCGGAGGCCGAGGCAGCGCTCGAGCTGGATCCACACGCGCGTATCCGACGCGGCCCGCTCGAGCGCTCGAGCAAGCACGCTTTCGTCGACGACCTTCCCTGTACCGATGCGCGTGCCTGACGGAATACCTAATTCGGCGTTGGTCAGCGCATCGGCCCACTCGCCGCGGCCGGTCCCACGCAGTGCGCGGCGCAGATGGCTCATCTCGTTCTGGATCGTCCGCGCGCTGATGCCGGCGTCGATACGCGACACCACGTAGTTGCGCAGCTGTTTTTCAGTGACGGTGGCCGGGTCGACCTGGCCGTACCGACGTTGCTTCGCATGGGCCGCAAAGGCTAAAAATGTGGTGCGCATCTTCTGCTTCGTGAGCGTGGCCGCGCCCTTATGCAGCGCCGCGCTCATGAACTTCGCCTCGATGGATCTCGGCTTATTCGACGTCGGTTTGCTCATCTGCTTTGCTCGTGGGTTGGTTTTGCCTTGTCGCGTCGCTCCAGCGAGGCGGGTACTACGTTTGTTTAGAGAGGAGTGGCCTCCACCTGGAGGTGGGTTGGATGGCCGGGGGACTGCGTGCCGATCAGGTCGTTTGTCGATCGCCGGTTGGCCGGTTCGACGCGCCGACAGTGCGCGTAACTACGTCGTCAAAGAACAAGCGCCTGGACTGGCGCGGGAGAGATGGGGGTGCGCAAGCGCGTCACTGATACGCGCTGCGCATCAGTGACGCGCTGGGTTCGCGGGTGCGAGCGGTGCTTATGTGACGGGGTGGTCAGGAAAGCTCGGAAGCATCGTGCTTGACTCGCTGCGTCTGGCTGTCGGCACAGCTGGACGGGGAGTGGTCGCGCGAGCGATGGCCGCGAAGCACGCGGGGAGCAGGTGGTCGGTGGAGATGCATCGAGGGCCGTTGGCCGAGTGGATTGCTCCATTCGGCCAACGGGATTGGCAGGTGCCTTACCGGACCAGTGCACGAGCCTTGATAGGCGTCGCGACGATCGGATTGGTATATCGCCGCTTCACCTGCTTCACGAGTCGGGTGGACTCGGTTGGCGTGGTGAAGGCGAAGCGCTTTGAGAGGGAAAGCTTCCCAGAGAGGGCTTTTTTCAGAAGGACAACAGCGATGATGCCGCCGATGAAGTACGACATCGACGCGAGATACAACACCAGGCACAACGCGAGCAGCTTGCTGGCGTTTTTGAACACGAAATGCAACATGTCTGTCTCCAGAAAGAAGGGACTGCGATCAAAGGAATGGGACTGCGGACAGGGATTGGGATGCTCAGATCGAGCGATCGAAAAGCGAGACGGGAACTGCGGGAAAGGGAGTGTCTGAACGACGTTCAGCGAGGGTGCAGGGGAGCGATCGCGACACGCGCGATGAAGGGAAAAAGATGGATCGCCGGTTACGACGTGGCGACGAGATGGGGCGCTTAGGCCGGGAACATGCTGGAGAGCGGGGGATGCCGCAGTGCAGAGGATGTCAGGCTGAATCTATGGACGGACTACGAGAGCCCGGCCCAGCCTGATCGAAAAATTGTGCTCAGGGGGCTGCGCAGGGCGGACGAATCCGATGCACTTACCGTCAGCACAAAGCGGCCATGGGCCTGTAAAAAACGTAGGCCAGGAACCAGTCCTGGCTGTCGGTCGATGCGCCAGCGGCGCAATGGATGGCGAGAAGGTAGCACGTCGATCTACGTATTTGTAGTGGTTTCTAATTTATTTCGGAAAGCTACATAAAAACATATAGCTTTCGGGTATGCCGATGTAGATAGGCGCTTGGTCTTAGTATCCGCGGGTAGCCCCCACCTACGAATGCTATGAGAACGCCGAGTTCGGTGTACTAGGCGTTAAACCAGACGGTCATGCCTAGCGTGCCTGCATGGGGTGCAGGTGGTCGTAGGTGTGGCCGTCTTTGCGACAGCGGCTCCTCGAACAGGAGTCGCTCCGGGAAATCGAGGCTGGTAACAGCCTGGAACGGGCGTCGTAGTCATCCTCGATGACGCACAAACCTAGATCGTGTTCCTCGGCTGGGAAGCGCACTGACGCCGTGCGCTCCTGTCAGCTCCGACCTTCTGATTCCAAATCTGATGCACCACGCGAGCGCCGACGAGACCAGCTGTTACGTAAAAAGGCGGGGCGTCGACGATCAAAGCAGGAACGGAATCTCCGATTCATTCAGCGTCAGCTGCGTCCCCGGGAGGGTGATCGGAACGAGTCCAACATCTACGACTTTTCGCCGCTCATTGAGCACCTGAAGCCTGAGGTCATCAAGGAGGCCGCGGCACAGCAGGAACATCGAGAGAAAAAGCTTTCCCGGATGCGACCGGCGGCTAAGCGCAAACTCCGCGTGGTTGGCGAATAGAAACGAAGGAGCTAATGGCTGTTTGCGACCGAGCTGGGTATCGCAATAATCACAGGAAGTGGCGAGCGCCGCGAAAAAACAGTCGATAGCTATAGACAATAAAATTCGATAGCTATAGACTATGAGAAATTCTGCAGGATCAGGCCCCGACTTTGTAAATCCTATGATAGGATGCCAGAGCGTGTAATCGGACAGCACGCAGGCCCTCTCTGGGCCAGACCGGGCCCGGAAAAGGGTGAGCAAATGCTCTTAACGTGACCGGAAAGAGGTGCCTATGGACGGTAGCATTGTCCAACAGGTCGTCCTCGTGGTAGCTGAAGGCATCATCTTCAGCCACTACCTGGGTGAACTGCTTAGCAAGTTGTATCACTGACGCAGCTGCAACTGCGTTGTAGTCCTCGGCCCGACCCTGCAAGGTCGGGCTTTTTTTTGCCGAATCATCTCTGATTCGTGGATTTGTCAAAAACTCAGGATGCAAGAAGCCGACCTTCCTCTTAGATAGGGAAGATTCTTAAAAATTCAATGGCTTAGCTTGACCCGTGCAGATGACCCATCCAAGACGCCGCGTAGCCTAGATGTAGGGTGAGGAAGGTCCTCAGCCCAAACCGCGCGTCGCGTCAACAAAACGAACTTTATACATACGTGAAATTGCTGTCAACGCACAAAACCGCTTTGCAACCCTTGTCAGGAGGGCCTTTGAACAATGTCAAGAGCCCTCAAAACAAGCGGTGGCGGGCCTCTCAGCCAGATTCCAACTTTCTGGGGTCCCCCCAAATACCCTTTCTAAAAAAGTACCTTTTGGGAGGGGGCGCCGGCCCATGGGAGGTGAGAAAAGGACCTTTCCTCCATCCCATGGTCCCTGGCTGCAAGGGGAAAGCTCTGTCCTAGAGGCGGAGGCATAGCGTCAGGCCCGGTTTGCAACTGATTGCAAACGGGTTCCCCCAAGAAAGTGACTTTCATCTACAAGGACCTTAGGGCGCGGTGCCGGCCCATGGAGGGAGGAAAGGATCTTTTCACCCTCCATGGGCCCTGGGTGCAAGGGGAAAGCTCTGTCCCAGAGGCAAGGGCGCGATGCCAGACCAGGATTTGAAATTGATTGCAAAAGCTTTCCACCCAGCAAATGTTTTTCATCCAAAGGACTTGGGGGAGGGTGGTTCCGGCCCATGGAGGGAGGAAAGGACCTTTCCTCCCTTGGTTGGCCTCGGGAGGAAGGGAAAGCTCCGTCCTGAAGGCGGCGCGACGCCAGACCAGGAATAGGACAAAAAGTCCGTTTCAGCGCCGACAAGAAAGGCTCTTTCCGGGCCGGCGGCAAAGTTACTTTGGCCTGCAATTGCATTGCAAAACGGGCCGCGTGGGCGCCATGCCATTTCATCGAGGCCTTGTGTGGCGAGCCTCGCGGGCAAATTGTAGGCGCCTGCGGTGCGCCGGCGTATAGGCCTTTTCGTTACCCCAAAAAAAGGTTCTTTCTTGGCCGGCGGAAAAGGTACTTTGTGCTGCAATTGAATTGCAGACTGGGCTCCGTGCCGGGTCCGAGAGGGGGCGCCGGGTCGAACTTTAGCGGCTAAAATATCCTATGGCTATTTTAAATGTCGTTTTGATAGCCAAATTGATTGGCGTGTTCGCTCAACTGAAAAACGCCGGGCCTCGGGGGGGCGAGGTCCGGCGCATCGGATCACTTCTTGCCGTAGGTCGCGTCGTGATCCGGAGCGATCGTGAGAAGTCGCATGTACTCACCATCACGATAAGCGGTTGCCCGCCTGGCTTGTGTAATACGAAGCGAGTACATCGCGTCAACGCCAGCAGGTGGCTGCACGCTGGTGATTTTCTCCCACTTGAGTCCGGAGTCCTGATACACCTGATTCCAGCTCATGAGCAGCAGTTTCTTGAGGGTCGTGAGAACCCGAGAGGCTTCAGCCTTGTCCAGCGCCACCCACTGACGCTGGAAGACCGGATTATTTAGGTCCAACTTTACGAGGTCGTCGCTTTTCTTCCTCATTGCCCAACTCGTTCAAAAGGGCGTCGAGGTTCGATTCCTTGGGGGCGTTACCTTGGGCCCAAGCGAGTGCCTCCTGCAGGTCACGTTGTGCCTGTGGAGCATGCAGCCACGCTTCGTTTTCGGGAATCACAAGTGCGGTGCGGACGAGCCACACCCCCGGCTCGCGCTCTTCGACGAGCACTTGCCGGCCAGCGTATTCCTTGCCAAGCGAAATTTGCCCGCTGGAACCGACCACCTTGACGCTGGTTTTCGGGTCATGCAGGTTTGGATTCATGCCGGTTCGCCTAAGTGTCGATCAGTCCTCAATTTGTCAGGCCGAGAGTGGGTAGGGATGGCTCCCTCGGCGGGTAAGGCCCCAAATCGGATGGTCAAAAACGCTCTCTAAGAATTGTTCACGCAATCACGGAGCATGAAATTATGATAGCACGATCGCATGAATGCATGAATGCATGAAGTCAATGAGGCGTCGCTCGAGACCGGCGGTCGAGTGCCCATCTATATGTGATAATGTCCTTTATCACATATAAAAGGAGCGACCATGGCCACCCGTAGTAAGGCTGCCGAGCAGCCGGTTGCGCCCAAACTACAACTGACTCCCGCCGCAATCGAACGCGGCATTGCTCGGCTCGGGGAGCGTATTGTCGAGCTGCGGGCGTTCAACGTTGGCTCGGTACCGGATGGCAACTCGCCCGAACTAACGGCATTGTCTACCGACATCAAGGACACTCTCGAGCGGTGCTTTGGCGAGAACACATCTGCATATAGGCGCTTCCAGTCAGCGGCGCACTTGCAGTTTCGCCCCATGATGTTCGGCGAAAACTATCCTCAGCGGCGCCATTACCAGGAAGGTGCGCGGGAAAATATCGCGCAGTCCATCGTGCTACTGGAGTCCGCACAACGCGCTTTGCAGCAAGACCTGGAGGACGCCCAGCATGAATTGACGGCATCTTCTGACTCTTCGGTAGTGACTCCTTTGGCCCTTTCCCGCCGCGTATTCGTCGTGCACGGTCACGACGGTGAAGCGCGTGAGCTGGTGGCGAGCTTTCTGAGAAAGCTAGGCTTCGATCCGGTCATCTTGCATGAACAGGCCAACCAGGGTCGCACGGTGATCGAAAAGATCGAAGCGGAAAGCGATGTGAAATTCGCTGTCGTCCTGTTGACGCCGGACGATGTGGGTCGCAGCGTCAAGGAAGACGAGCTGAAGCCGCGTGCGCGACAGAACGTGCTGCTCGAGCTGGGCTATTTCATCGGCAAGCTTGGCCGCGACAAGGTCTGCGCGCTCAAGCGCGGCACCGTCGACATTCCCAGTGATTTTGCCGGCGTCGTCTGGGAAAACATGGACGATGGGGGCGGCTGGAGACTGGCTTTGGCGCGTGAGCTCAAGGCCGCGGGCCACGAAGTCGATCTGAACAAGGCGTTCTAGTAGTGGGCCAGCTCACCACGTTCGATTCTCTATCCGTGCCAACGCTGGTTGTCGCGGCAGGTGAACACGCAGGTGTGCGCTTTCTCGAGTTCTTCGCCTCGGCGATTCGCAACCCTCACACCCGACGCGCGTATGCGCGCGCGGCCGGCGACTTCCTCGCCTGGTGCGTCGGCGCTGGCGTACCGTCGATTGCAGCGGTGCAGCCGCTCCACGTCGCGAGCTGGGTCGAACTGCAGACCCGCACGCACGCGGCGCCGACCGTCAAGCAGCGTCTCGCGGCGATTCGGCACCTGTTCGACTGGCTGGTGACCGGCCAGGTCGTGCCGGTGAATCCGGCCGCGTCGGTGCGCGGACCGAGCCACACGGTCCGCACCGGCAAGACGCCGGTGCTCGAGGCGGCCGAGGCGCGGCAGCTGCTCGACAGCATCGATGTGAGCACCCCGGCCGGGCTGCGCGACCGCGCGCTGATCGCGCTGATGGTGTTTTCGTTTGCGCGGATCGGCGCGGCGCTGGCGATGCGGGTCGACGACGTCTACGTGCAGCAGCGGCGCCTCTGGATCCGTTTGCGCGAAAAAGGCGGCAAGGCGCACGCGATGCCGTGTCACCACACGCTCGAAACGTACTTGCATGCTTACCTGGAGGGCACTGGCCTTGCGGCGGAGCCGAAGGGGCCATTGTTCCGCACGATCGCGCGCGGCACCCGACAACTGAGCCACACGCCGTTACCGCAGGCGAACGCGTATGCGATGGTGCGCCGGCGCGCGGCAGCGGCCGGCATCGCGACCGCCATCGGCAACCACACGTTTCGGGCGACTGGCATTACCACCTACCTGCAGAACGGTGGCACGCTCGAGAATGCCGCGGCGATGGCGAATCACGCATCGACACGCACCACGCAGCTGTACGACCGACGCCACGATGCGATTCACCTCGATGAGGTCGAGCGGATCCGGCTCTGAGAATGGGCGGTAGAGGGATGTCGCTGAAGGTTAAGCAACCGCCATGCTACGCAGCGTTAACGCTGCGTAGCATAGCAGTATCAATCATTTTTTTCAAGGCGCTTTGCCCGATAAATCAAGGCCTTCCGGGTTGAATTTTGGAGAATTTGATGGTATGCTACGCAGCGTAAACGCTGCGTAGCACTGAGTTGGGAAGTGTGCGCAGCGCCAAGCTTTCTTTCGTTGACTCTTTGTTGGGTCGCTGGCAGCATGCATGCTGCCAGCGACCCAACATTCATAACTTTCCCTAATTTTCGGGATGAGCCGATCAAGAATCCAGATCGCAAAAGCGGACATCATCAAACACTTCGATGAGCTTCCGACGCACGTCCTCAAGCTGAAGGAAGTCCGTGCAATTCTTGCCGACCAACGCACTTTCTGGCGTCTTGCCCAAAGTACCACTGCAGACAACTTCATCGCATTTCTGCAACTGCACGCCAAACTTCGGAAAGTCGAGTTTCCATTTCCGCAGCGGGCCGAGCAATGCTACATCTGGGGTGACGTCCCACTGCTGACCATCCTGCTATCGCTCAGAAAGAATCTCTATCTCAGCCACTACACGGCCATGCGGCTGCA
>NZ_JAAGPE010000269.1:0-12816 GCF_017104605.1 Burkholderia sp. Ac-20384
GCCTCACGCGGATCGGCTTCGTGACCGACGTGCCGCCGCCGGCGGGCGGTTCCGCGGCGACGCCTGCCGTGCCGGCCAACCGCTGAGCGGAGCCGGCGGGCCTATCCCTGCCTTGGGATCGGGCCGCGCGCCGCAAGACCGGTCGAATGGGCCGGCGCGGGCGGTATAATCAACGTTTTTCCCGGTTGGCAGGCTTTTTTCAGGTAACCCGGAATTTTCCAGGCTACCCGGGCATGCTGCGGGTTACCCGGAAAATGCCCGGAAACCGCGAACAGGTCCGGCAACAGCGAACCTGCAGGTCCGCCGGGCAAGCACGATTTTCGATCCACTCCTGCGCGCGCGCCGTCGCGCCGCTTAAAGCCTAGTCCGAACCACACCATGCACGAGAGATACGTACCCGCCGACGTCGAAGCCGCCGCCCAGGGCGACTGGCGCGCAGCCGATGCCTACAAGACGCAGGAAGATTCGCAGAAGCCGAAGTTCTACTGCGTGTCGATGCTGCCGTACCCGTCCGGCAAGCTGCACATGGGTCACGTGCGCAACTACACGATCAACGACGTGATGTACCGCTATCTGCGGATGAACGGCTACAACACGCTGATGCCGATGGGTTGGGATGCGTTCGGGATGCCGGCCGAGAACGCCGCGATGGCGAACGGCGTGCCGCCGGCGAAGTGGACCTACGACAACATCGACTACATGAAGGGCCAGATGCAGTCGATGGGCCTCGCGATCGACTGGTCGCGCGAAATCGCGACGTGCAAGCCCGACTACTACAAGTGGAACCAGTGGCTGTTCCTGAAGATGCTCGAGAAGGGCATCGCGTACAAGAAGACGGGCACCGTGAACTGGGACCCGGTCGACCAGACCGTGCTCGCGAACGAGCAGGTGATCGACGGCCGCGGCTGGCGGTCGGGCGCGCTCGTCGAGAAGCGCGAAATCCCGATGTACTACCTGCGCATCACGCAGTACGCGGATGAGCTGCTGAACGACCTCGACGGCCTCGGCTGGCCCGAGCGCGTGAAGATCATGCAGCAGAACTGGATCGGCAAGAGCTTCGGCGTGAACTTCGGCTTCCCGTACGAACTCGACGGCGAGAAGAAGCTGCTGCGCGTGTTCACGACGCGCGCCGACACGATCATGGGCGTGACCTTCTGCGCGATCGCGGCCGAGCATCCGCTCGCCACGCGCCTCGCGCAGGACAAGCCGGAACTGCTCGCGTTCATCGACGAATGCAAGCGTGGCGGCGTCGCCGAGGCCGACGTTGCGACGATGGAGAAGAAGGGCGTCGCGACGGGCTTCTCGGTCGCACACCCGCTGACCGGCGAGCCGGTCGAGGTGTGGATCGGCAACTACGTGCTGATGAGCTATGGCGAAGGCGCGGTGATGGGCGTGCCGGGCCACGACGAGCGCGATTTCGCGTTCGCGAAGAAATACGACCTGCCGATCAAGCAGGTGATCTCGGCCGAAGGCCAGCAGTACTCGCTCGACGCATGGCAGGAGTGGTACGGCGACAAGGAAACCGCGGTCTGCGTGAACAGCGGCAAGTACGACGGCCTGCGCTACGCGGAAGCCGTCGACGCGGTCGCGGCCGACCTGAACGCCGGCGGCTTCGGCGACAAGCAGGTCACGTGGCGCCTGCGCGACTGGGGCGTATCGCGCCAGCGCTACTGGGGCACGCCGATCCCGATCATCCACTGCCCGTCGTGCGGCGACGTGCCGGTGCCGGAGCAGGATCTCCCCGTCGTGCTGCCGGAAGACCTCGTGCCGGACGGCTCGGGCAACCCGCTCGCGAAGTCGGAAGCGTTCCTGAACTGCGCGTGCCCGAAGTGCGGCGCGGCAGCCAAGCGCGAAACCGACACGATGGACACCTTCGTCGATTCGTCGTGGTACTTCTCGCGCTACACGGCGCCGGACGCCGAGACGATGGTCGACGCGCGCACCGATTACTGGATGCCGATGGATCAGTACATCGGCGGCATCGAGCACGCGATCCTGCACCTGCTGTATTCGCGTTTCTGGACCAAGGTGATGCGCGACCTCGGCCTCGTGAAGTTCGGCGAGCCGGCGAAGAACCTGCTCACGCAGGGCATGGTGCTGAACGAGACGTTCTACCGCGAGGATGCATCGGGCAAGAAGACCTGGTACAACCCGCTCGACGTGACCGTCACGCACGACGACAAGGGTCGCCCGGTCGGCGCGACGCTGAACACGGACGGCCAGCCGGTCGTGCTCGGCGGCATCGAGAAGATGTCGAAGTCGAAGAACAACGGCGTCGATCCGCAGTTGCTGATCGACCAGTACGGCGCCGATACCGCGCGCCTGTTCACGATGTTCGCCGCACCGCCCGAGCAGCAGCTCGAGTGGTCGGGTGCGGGCGTCGAAGGCGCGAGCCGCTTCCTGCGCCGCGTGTGGAGCTTCGGCGCGGCGAACCGCGAAGCGCTCGCCGCGCGCGCGGGCTTCGATGCGGCCGCGCTCGGCGAAGCCGACAAGGCATTGCGCCGCGAGATCTACAGCGTGCTGAAGCAGGCCGATTTCGACTACCAGCGCCTGCAGTACAACACGGTGGTGTCGGCTGCGATGAAGATGCTGAACGCGATCGACGGCGCGAAGGGTGCGACGCCCGGCGTGCTGCGTGAAACGTACGGCGTGCTGCTGCGCGTGCTGTATCCGGTCGTGCCGCACGTCACGTTCGAGCTGTGGAAGGCGCTGGGCTACGCGGACGAATTCGGCCCGCTGCTCGACGCACCGTGGCCGAAGGTCGACGAGGCGGCGCTCGAGCAGGCCGAGATCGAACTCGTGCTGCAGGTGAACGGCAAGGTGCGCGGCGCGCTGAAGGTGGCGAAGGACGCGAGCCGCGAGGCGATCGAAGCCGCGGCAGTGGCCGACGACGCGTTCGCGAAGTTCAGCGACGGCAAGCCGGCGAAGAAGATCGTCGTCGTGCCGGGCCGCCTCGTGAACATCGTCGTCTGACGGCCGCTGGCCGTCGGACGTACCCAGAAGGAGCGAAGGTGATCCGCAGATCGTTTTTGATGCTCGCTGTCGGCAGCGCGGTTGCGCTGTCGGCATGCGGCTTCCAGTTGCGCGGCCAGCAGGACTACGCGTTCAAGCACCTGCTGATCGCCGGCGCGCCGGCGCCGGTCGAGGCGCGCCTCGTGCGCCTCGTCGAGGCCGGCAGCGACACGAAGATCGTCAAGTCGGCGGACGACGCCGATGCCGTGCTGCGCATGTGGGAGTCGCGTGGCCAGAACACGCTGACGCTCAACAAGTACGGCTCGGCGCAGGAATACGCGCTGTTCTACACGCTGACCTACACGTTGACGAGCAAGGACGGCACCGTGCTGATCCCGCCGAGCGCGATCGCGCTGAACCGCGCGATGACGTACAGCGATCAGTACACGAACGCGAAGGCGCAGGAAGCCGACCTCCTGTACGCCGACATGCAGAGCGACGCGGTCGACCAGCTGATGCGGCGTCTCGCGATCGTCCATTCGCTGACGCCGGCGCCGGAAGACGTGGTACCGGGCGTCGCACCGCGCGCGCCGTTGCCGCCGCCGCCGCTCTGATCGACGGCGCACGTATCGATGCAACTGCGACTTGATGCGCTGGAGCCGCACCTCGCGAAGGGGTTGGCCGGGCTCTATACCGTCTACGGCGACGAGCCGCTGCTCGCGCAGGAAGCGTGCGACCGCATTCGTGCGGCCGCGCGCGCGGCCGGCTTCACCGAACGTTCGGTGCATACGGTCGAGCGCGGCTTCGACTGGAGCGTGCTGCTCGGCGCAACCCAGGCGATGTCGCTGTTCGGCGAGCGTCAGCTGATCGAGCTGCGCATTCCGTCGGGCAAGCCCGGCAAGGAAGGCGCCGATGCGCTGAAGACGCTCGCGGCCACGCCGAACCCCGACGCGCTGATGCTCGTCACGTTGCCGCGTCTCGACGCGGCCACACAGAAATCCGCGTGGTTCACGGCACTGCAGAACGGCGGCGTCGCGCTGAAGATCGATCCGGTCGACCGCGCGCAGCTGCCGAACTGGATCGGCCAGCGTCTCGCGCTGCAGGGCCAGCGCGCTGCGCCCGGCGACGACGGGCGGCGCGCGCTGCAGTTCATCGCCGAGCGCGTCGAAGGCAACCTGCTTGCCGCCCACCAGGAAATCCAGAAGCTCGGGCTGCTGTATCCGCAGGGCGCGCTGTCGTTCGAGCAGGTGCACGACGCGGTGCTGAACGTTGCGCGTTACGACGTCTTCAAGCTGAACGAAGCGATGCTCGCCGGCGACGCCGCGCGGCTCGCGCGGATGATCGACGGGCTGAAGGGCGAGGGCGAGGCGATCGTGCTCGTGATGTGGGCCGTCGTCGAGGAATTGCGCACGCTGCTGCGGATCAAGCGCGGTACGACGGCCGGCAAGCCGCTCGCGACGCTGCTGCGCGAGAACCGCGTATGGGGGCCGCGCGAGCGGCTGATCGGCCCCGCGCTGAATCGCGTGTCCGAAGCCGTGCTCGAGAAGGCGCTTGCGTTTGCCGCGAAGCTCGACCGTCAGGTCAAGGGGCTCACGGCCGTCGCGCCGGGCCGCCGCACGCAGGACGAACCGCCGCCCGATCCGTGGGACGGGCTGTTCCAGCTCGCGATGACGGTGGCCGGTGCCCGCGGCGAGCGACCGCCGACCGCGGGGCGCGTGCGACGCTAAGTCCCGTTCGGGCCTTCAGCGCGCGCTGCGCAACCCGCTTACAATGTTTCGATAGCTGGCGCGGCTCTCCGGCCGCCGCCGCTCACGCCTCCCCACGAATTCATGCCGCCCAGCGCGGCGCGCTTCTCGAGTCACACGATGGATATCGATCAGTACATGACCGACCTGGGCCGTCGCGCCCGGCACGCTTCCCGCGCGATGGCGCGCGCCAGCACGGCCGCGAAGAACGCGGCGCTCGACGCGGTGGCGCGCGCGATCGAACGCGACGCGCAGGTGCTGAAGGACGCGAATGCACGCGATGTCGCCCGCGCCCGTGAAAAGGGGCTCGATGCGGCGTTCGTCGATCGCCTGACGCTGTCGGACAAGGCGCTGAATACGATGGTCGAGGGCTTGCGCCAGGTGGCGTCGCTGGCCGATCCGATCGGCGAGATCAGCAACCTCAAGTACCGTCCGAGCGGCATCCAGGTCGGCCAGATGCGTGTGCCGCTCGGCGTGATCGGCATCATCTACGAATCGCGCCCGAACGTGACGATCGATGCAGCCGCGCTGTGCCTGAAGTCGGGCAATGCGACGATCCTGCGCGGCGGCTCCGAAGCGCTCGAGTCGAACGCGGCGCTCGCGAAGCTGATCGGCGAAGGCCTTGAAGCAGCCGGCCTGCCGCAGGATGCGGTGCAGGTCGTCGCGACGGCCGATCGCGCGGCGGTCGGCAAGCTGATCACGATGACCGAATACGTCGACGTGATCGTGCCGCGCGGCGGCAAGAGCCTGATCGAGCGCCTGATCAACGAGGCGCGCGTGCCGATGATCAAGCACCTCGACGGCATCTGCCACGTGTACGTCGACGATCGCGCCGATCTCGACAAGGCGCTGACCGTCTGCGACAACGCGAAGACGCACCGCTACGGCACCTGCAACACGATGGAGACGCTGCTCGTGTCGAGCGGTGTCGCGGCGAAGCTGCTGCCGCCGCTCGGCAAGCTGTATCGCGACAAGCAGGTCGAACTGCGCGTCGATGCGGCCGCACGCACGGTGCTCGCCGATGCGGGCGTCGGCCCGCTCGTCGACGCCACCGAGGAAGACTGGCACACCGAGTATCTCGCGCCGGTGCTCGCGATCAAGGTCGTCGACGGCCTCGACGCGGCGATCGAGCACATCAACCATTACGGCTCGCACCACACGGACGCCATCGTCACCGAGGATCACGACCGCGCGATGCGGTTCCTGCGCGAGGTCGATTCGGCGAGCGTGATGGTCAACGCATCGACGCGCTTCGCGGACGGCTTCGAATTCGGCCTCGGCGCGGAAATCGGCATCTCGAACGACAAGCTGCACGCACGCGGCCCCGTCGGCCTGGAAGGGCTGACGTCGCTGAAGTACGTCGTGCTCGGACACGGCGAAGGCCGCCAGTAAACAGCGAGGCACACAATCGATGGCGATGCTCTGGGTCAAGACGTTCCATATCGTTCTGATCGCCGCGTGGTTTGCGGGGTTGTTCTACCTGCCGCGCATCTACGTGAACCTGGCCATGGAAACCGATCCGGCCGCGGTGCGACGCCTGCTGCTGATGGCACGCAAGCTGTTCCGCTTCATGACGATGATCGCGGTGCCGGCGCTGGCCTGCGGGCTCTGGCTCTGGCTGTCGATCGGCATCGGGCAGGGGCAGGGCTGGATTCACGCGAAAGTGACGGTCGTGCTGCTGCTCATCGTCTATCACGCGTATTGCGGGCACCTGCTGCGGGTGTTCGAGCGCGGCGAGAACCGCCGCACCGACAAGTGGTATCGCGTGTTCAACGAACTGCCGGTGCTCGGCATGCTCGCGGCGGTCGCGCTGGTCGTGATCAAGCCGTTCTGAGCGGCAAGGCCTGCGAGGTTGCAGGCGTCGCCTGATGCACAACGGCGCCCCGCGGGGCGCCGTTTGTCGTTTACGCGCGCTCGACGTGGTCAGCGCGGTGCCGGCTCAGTCCTTCGCGCCGTCGTCGATCCGGCGCCGCGTGATCGCTTCCTTCGCGCGGCCGACCCGTTCCATCAGCGCAGGGCCGCGCGACAGCGCGACGCCGACCGCGAGGATGTCGCCGATCGCGAGATGCGACATCCGCGACGTCATCGGCGAGAACACGTCCGTTTCCTCCGCAACGTTCGACGCGAGACTCACCGTCGCGAGCTTTGCGAGCGGCGAATGGCTCTGCGTGATCGCGACGACCTTCGCGCCGCATGCGAGCGCGGAGCGTGCGGCGTCGACGATGTCGCGTGTGCGGCCGGTGTTCGAGATCGCGACGACGACGTCGTGCGGGCCGAGCAGCGCGGACGACATCGAGAACGTGTGCGGATCCGAATAGGCGACGCTCGGCACGCCGAGCCGGAAGAACTTGTGCTGGATGTCCTGCGCGGCGATGCCCGAGCCGCCGGCGCCGTAGAACTCGATCCGCGATGCGTTCGACAGCAGCGCGATCGCATCGGCGACGCTGCCCGCGGACAGGCTGTTGCGCACCTCGATCAGTGCGCCGATCGTGCGGTCGAACACCTTGCCGATGATGCCGGGCGCCGGCTCGTCGGGCTCGACGTCGCGATAGACCGACGACACGCCGGGCGCGACACTCTGTGCGAGCCGGATCTTGAACTCGCGAAAGCCGCTGCAGCCGAGCGCCTGGCAGAACCGGGCGATCGTCGGCTGGCTGACGCCCGCGCGCGTCGACAGCTCGGTCATCGCGAGGTCGAGCACCTCGCGCGGCGCGGCGAGGATGTAGTCGGCGAGCTTGCGCTCGGACGGGCGCAACTCGGCGCGGATCGCTTCAATGCGGGGCAGCATGGGACGGCAGACAGAAATCGGGTTCGGATGAGCGAGTGTATCGCAATCGAATTGTAGAAAATCTACATGAAAATGCTAGCGCCAATGCGATGCTTTTGATGAGGCGAGTTAGGGTTTTCACTAGGTGTCGCCTTACTGGTAGCGGGGATAACGGTTGCGAGCTGCTGAATCTGCATTGCATGCGTGTAGTTTTTCTACTAGACTGACTTCGTTCTGTCGACGCGTTCGACCGTCCCCACGATTCCAACCGCCGGTGTCGGCCGGCATACAGGAGCGCCCAGCATGACGTCGCTGCACCCCACTCTGGCGAAGGTCACCGAACGCGTGATCGCCCGCAGCCAATCGACCCGTTCCGCCTATCTGCAGCGCATCGACGGCGCGCAGGGCAAGTTCCCGGCACGCGGCGCGCTGTCGTGCGCGAATCTCGCGCACGGCTTCGCCGGCCTCGAGGGCAACGACAAGTTCTCGATCAAGGCGATCCGCGAGCCGAACATCGGCATCGTGTCCTCGTACAACGAGATGCTGTCCGCGCATGCGCCGTACAAGGATTTCCCCGAGATCATCAAGGCGGCCGCGCGCGAGAACGGCGGTGTCGCGCAGTTCGCGGGCGGCGTGCCGGCGATGTGCGACGGCGTCACGCAGGGCAACCCGGGGATGGAGCTGTCGCTGTTCTCGCGCGAAGCGATCGCGATGGGTACGGCCATCGCGCTCACGCACAACATGTTCGACGCGGCGCTCTGCCTTGGCATCTGCGACAAGATTGTGCCGGGCCTGCTGATCGGCGCGCTGCAGTTCGGCCACTTGCCGACGATCTTCGTGCCGGCCGGCCCGATGACGAGCGGCCTGTCGAACGACGACAAGGCGAAGATCCGCCAGCAGTTCGCGACCGGCCAGGTCGGCCGCGATGCGCTGCTCGAAGCCGAATCGGCCGCGTATCACGGCCACGGCACCTGCACGTTCTACGGCACCGCGAACAGCAACCAGATGCTGATGGAGCTGATGGGGCTGCACCTGCCGGGCTCGGCATTCGTTCACCCGCACACGCCGCTGCGCACCGCGCTGACGGCCGAGGCCGCGCGCCGCGTGCTCGACCTGACCGTCGAGCGCGGCCATTACACGCCGATCGGCCACGTGATCGACGAGAAGGCGATCGTCAACGGAATCGTCGCGCTGCTCGCAACCGGCGGCTCGACCAACCACACGCTGCACCTCGTCGCGATCGCACGCGCGGCCGGCATCCTGATCGACTGGAACGACTTCGACGAACTGTCGGCCGTCGTGCCGCTGCTCGCGAAGATCTACCCGAACGGCAAGGCCGACGTGAACCACTTCCACGCGGCCGGCGGCGTGGCCTTCCTGGTCCGCAACCTGCTCGAAGGCGGGCTGTTGCACGAGGACGTGACGACGGTCGCCGGCCGTGGCCTGTCGCACTACACGAAGGAGCCGAAGCTGATCGACGGCAAGCTGACGTGGGTCGACGGCGCGCCCGAGAGCCACGACACGAAGGTGCTGCGCGGCATCCGCGACCCGTTCCAGCCGGACGGTGGCCTGCGCCTGATGCAGGGCCGACTCGGCCGCGGCGTGATCAAGATTTCGGCGGTCGCGCCCGAGCACCGCAAGGTGACGGCGCCCGCGATCGTGTTCGATTCGCAGGAAGCCGTGCAGGAAGCATTCGATCGCGGCGAGCTGAAGCGTGATTTCGTCGCGGTCGTGCGCTTCCAGGGCGCGCGCGCGAACGGGATGCCCGAACTGCACCGTTTGACGCCGCTGCTCGGCGTGCTGCAGGATCAGGGCTTCCATGTCGCGCTCGTCACCGACGGCCGCATGTCGGGTGCGTCGGGCAAGGTGCCGGCCGTGATCCACGTGTCGCCGGAGGCGCTGCTGGCCGGCCCGCTCGGCAAGGTGAAGACGGGCGATACGCTCGTGATCGACGCGGAAGCCGGCGTGCTCGACATCGAGGTCGACGCCGCCGAGTGGCAGGCGCGCCCGGTCGCGCAGCCGCTGCACCAGGCCGAGAACGAGGTCGGTTTCGGGCGTGAACTGTTCGGCGTGTTCCGCGCGGCCGCCGCGCCGGCCGAGCAGGGCGCATCGGTTTTCGGCGCGCTGGTCGGCGAAACGGCCGCCCACGTCGCCGCATGAATTTCAAGGAGCCAATTCAATGAAGACGATTGCTGAAATCGTGAAGCTGGGCCCGGTCATCCCGGTGCTCGCATTCGACTCGGTCGAGCAGGGCGAACACGTGTCGCGTGCATTGCACGCGGGCGGCGTGAAGGTGCTCGAGATCACGCTGCGCACGCCGGCCGGCCTGGAAGCGATCCAGCGCGCCAGCCAGCTCGCGGACGACATCGTCGTCGGCGTCGGCACGATCACGAAACCCGAGCATTGCGAGCAGGCGAAGCGCGCGGGCGCGAAGTTCGGCGTGTCGCCGGGCCTGACGAAGGAGCTGCACCTCGCGTCGCTCGACGTGGGCCTGCCGCTGCTGCCGGGCGTGATGACGCCGAGCGACATCATCCAGGCGCTCGAATTCGGCTATGAGATCGTGAAGTTCTTCCCTGCGCAGCAGGCGGGCGGCGTGCCGATGCTGCAGGCGTTCCACGGCCCGTTCCCGGCGCTGAAGTTCTGCCCGACCGGCGGCATCACCGTCGAAACGGCGCCGAACTTCCTGAAACTGCCGAACGTCGTGTGCGTCGGCGGTTCGTGGCTCACGCCGAAAGCCGCGCTTGCCGCGCAGGACTGGGCCGAAGTCACGCGCCTCGCGCAAGCCGCGAGCCAGCTCCCCCGCTGAGACTTGTACGAAATGACGGTTTGACCCTCGGAAATCAGGCGCTTAGTGCTTGTTTTACCGAGGGTTTTTGCTGATGGAACCGGTTCTATCCGCGGGCCGTAAAGATAAGTAAAATTCAGCGTCCTGACGGGGTGGGTACCCCCCGTGTTCCGGAGACCTGCATAGCCGGGCATACTCGCAACAACTCGCCCGGTTCGAACAATTCTAGGAGGAGTGCCACATGGGGGCTGTCCAAGGCAGCATGCTGCTCGTATTCACGCTGATCGCGATCGCCGCGCTGATCCTGATGATCGCGCGCTTCAAGATCTACCCGTTCCTGGTGCTGATCATCGTTTCGCTCGGCCTCGGTCTCGTCGTCGGCATGCCGATGGACAAGATCGTCAAGTCGTTCGAGGCAGGCACCGGCGGCACGCTCGGCCACATCGCGATCGTCGTCGGCCTCGGCACGATGCTCGGCAAGATGATGGCCGAATCGGGCGGCGCCGAACGGATCGCGACCACGCTGATCGACTGGTTCGGTGAAAAGAACATCCACTGGGCGATGATGTTCGTCGCGATCATCGTCGGCCTGCCGGTGTTCTTCGAAGTCGGCTTCGTGCTGCTGATCCCGATCGCGTTCAACGTCGCGAAGCGCACCGGCAAGTCGCTGCTCGTCGTCGGCCTGCCGATGGTGGCCGGCCTGTCCGTCGTGCACGGCCTGATCCCGCCGCACCCGGCCGCGCTGCTGGCCGTTCAGCAATACGGCGCCGATATCGGCAAGACGATCGCGTTCGGCCTGATCGTCGGCGTGCCGACCGCGATCATCGCGGGCCCGCTGTTTGCGCTGACGATCTCGAAGTTCGTGAAGCTGCCGGAGAACAACCCGCTCGCCGCTCAGTTCGTCGATACGCACACGGATGGCCGCAAGCGTGAACTGCCGAGCTTCGGCATCACGCTGTTCACGATCCTGCTGCCCGTCGTGCTGATGCTCGTCGGCAGCTGGGCCGACCTGCTGTTCACGCCGAAGTCGCTGCCGAACAACCTGCTGCGCTTTGCCGGCAACTCGGACGTCGCGCTGCTGATCGCCGTGCTCGTGAGCTTCTTCACGTTCGGCAAGCTGCAGGGCTTCAACCGCGACCAGATCCAGAAGTTCTGCGGCGAATGCCTGGCACCGATCGCCGGCATCACGCTGATCGTCGGCGCGGGTGGCGGCTTCGGCGGCGTCCTGCGCGACAGCGGGATTTCGCAGCAGATCGTCGAAACCGCGAAGCACGCGCACCTGTCGCCGCTGCTGCTCGGCTGGTTCGTTGCCGCGCTGATGCGTCTCGCGACGGGTTCGGCGACGGTCGCGATGACGACGGCCTGCGGCATCGTCGCGCCGATCGCCGCGGCGGCCGGCACGACGGTCAGCCCGGAACTGCTGGTGCTCGCCACGGGCTCGGGCTCGCTGATCTTCTCGCACGTGAACGACGGCGGCTTCTGGCTGATCAAGGAATACTTCGGGATGACGGTCGGTCAGACGTTCAAGACCTGGTCGTTGCTCGAAACCATCATCTCGGTGCTTGGTCTTGGCTTCACGCTGCTGCTGAGCATGGTTCTGTAACAAGGGGTAGGCAATGATTCTGATCGCAATGGGCGTGTCGGGTGCGGGCAAGTCGCTAATCGGCGAAATGCTGGCGGAACGCCTGTCGTGCAGCTATACCGATGGCGACGCGTTTCACAGCGCGGCGAACAAGGAAAAGATGCACAACGGCATTCCGCTGACCGACGACGACCGCTGGCCGTGGCTGCGCACGATTCGCGCGGCCATCGAGGAAAAGCAGCGTGCCGGCGAGACGGCCGTGTTCACGTGCTCGTCGCTGAAGCGCTCGTACCGCGACGTGCTGCGCGGCACCGACACCGACGTGCGGTTCGTGTATCTGAAGGGTACGTTCGAGATGTTGCACGAGCGCCTGAAGAGCCGCACCGGCCATTTCTTCGATCCGTCGCTGCTGAAGAGCCAGCTCGACACGCTCGAGGAGCCGGGCCCGGACGAAGCGATCGAGGTCAGCATCGAGCTGACGCCCGAACAGATCGTCGATCAGGTCATGCTGAAGATCGGCATCGCGCAGCAGCACTGAGCGCGGTTCGCGGCAATCGTCATGAAAAAGGCGCCCCTCGGGGCGCCTTTTTCGTTGATGGCTCGCGGCCCGCGCATTGGTCAGGCCGCGTGGGCCTGCTGTGCGATGCCGTCGAGCAGCACGTCGAGCATCGTGTCGTGCACGGCCGCCGGATCGAGCTGCGCATAGAGCGGGGCGGCCGCCTTGACGAGCGGATGCGCAGCGTCGGACAGCGCTTCCATCTCCGAGAGCTCGACGTCGTTCGCGGCGCGCGTGAGGCCGCCGGCTTCCGCCGCGGCCAGCCCGATCACGCTCGCATACCAGCCGACGCACACCGACGGCAGCGCGGTGCGGGGGATGCCGGCGTCGGCCAGCGCGCGATGCACGGCCTCGATGTGCGCGAGATCGGCCGGCCCGGTACTCATGTGCCGCTGCAGCAGCGCGAACGCCGCCGGGTAGCGCAGCGCG
>NZ_JAAGPE010000270.1:0-12639 GCF_017104605.1 Burkholderia sp. Ac-20384
GTCGGGCATTCTTATGGGTGTTCATCCGGCTGGGTTCCTGGAAGGTTGGGTGTTTGGCGACTTCCAGTCTCCCAGACTCAGTCCGGATGAACCATCGATACAACCTATTGAAGCTTCACAGCTAGCCCGCCGCGACGCGCGGGCAAGCCATCCGATCGGCGACCGGATCGACCACCGCGCCGGTCGCCTTGCCGCCGCAACCGAACAGGGATGAAATGCCTCCCGTATCGGGACGCTGGAAGAGTCTGAGAATCATCGGATTGCCTCCGTCCCGCGAACGCGGTAACATTCAATCAATTTGATGAATGATTGATCGATGGGAGGCCACGTGTCAAGCACGGGACCCAAGCAAGCGATTTATGCGAGCCTCGCCGAGGTCGCGCAGGCAATCGGCCATCCGAACCGGCTCGAACTGCTGGAGCACCTCGCGCAGCGCGAGCGGTCGGTCGAGGAACTGACGGCGCTGTCGGGGATGACGTTCGCGAACACGTCGCGGCACCTGCAGATCCTGCGGCGCGCGCGTCTCGTCGATACCGAGCGGCGCGGCAAGCACATCGTGTACCGCCTCGCCGGCGACAGCGAGGTTGTCGTGCTGATGAAGGCGCTCGGCCGCGTGGGCGAGCGCAACGTCGCCGAGGTCAACAAGGTGATGGGCGACTACTTCCACGCGCGCGATGCGCTGGAGCCCGTGTCGCGCGACGAACTGACCGCACGGCTCGCGGACGGCCTCGTCACGCTGCTGGACGTGCGTCCGCACGACGAATTCACGGAAGGCCACCTGCCGGGCGCGTTGAACATCCCGCTGTCCGAGCTCGATGCACGCGTGAGCGAGTTGCCGGCCGGGACGGAGATCGTCGCCTACTGCCGCGGCCCGTACTGCGTGTTTGCGGTCGAAGCAGTCGCCGCATTGCGCGCGCGCGGCTTCAACGCCGCACGGCTGGAAGACGGATTTCCGGAGTGGAAGGCGGCCGGCCTCGCGGTCGAAACCGGCGCCGCTGGATGAAGGAACACGGCCCGCGTCGAAGCGGGCCGTTTGCCAATCGCTTACTTGCCGGCCAGCGCCAGCGACGGCGCGAGCGCGCTGTTCGGATCCTGTCCGTTCCAGGTGCTGACCCATGAGTCGTTCGGCGTCGACCCCATCACGAAGTCGAGCGTGCCGCCGGCCTTCATCTCGTCGTACGTGACGTACGGCCGATGCAGCGGCGTGCCGTTCAGGCGCACCGACTGGACGTAGCGATTCACCGATGACGGTGCGCCGCCGCCGGCCGTATGCGCGGTCACCTTGAAGCGCCGCGTCGCGCCGAACTTCAGGCCCTTGCCGTCCCCGCCTCCCGATGCAACCGGAATGTCGATCGTCGCTTCCTCGAACAGCGGTGTGCCGAGGTAGAACACGCCGCCCACCGGATTCAGCGAATAAATGCCGAGCGCGGACAGCACGTACCACGCGGACAGCTGCCCGCAATCGTCGTTGCCGGGAATCGCCGAATCGCGCACGCGGCGCGGATCGGCCAGCGCGGCCTTCAGGCTGTCGCCGCTCAACAGCGCGCGATCGCCGGCCGTCAGCGTCAGCGAATACATGTCGTCCATCACCGTGCGCACGCGGTCCTGCGTCTTCGACGGCATGCCCGCGACGTCGTACAGGTACGGCAGGTGGTTCGCCGGCTCGTTGCCCGCGAAGAACTGGCCGCTGCGGCCGGTCAGGTCCGGAAAGCCCTGGTTGTTGAGGAAGGTCAGCGGGTTGGCCGGATCGAACGTGCGATCGAGCTGCGCGATGAACTGGCTCTTGCCGCCCAGCAACGCAACGAGGCCCGGGAAGTCGTGGAAGATGTTCCACGTATCGACCCACGAATTCGATTCGGAGAAGTCCGTCTTTTCCGCCGCCGTCGGGTCGAAGCCCGCCACCCAGTTGCCTTGCGAATCCTTCGGCTGCGAGAATTTCCAGCCGTTGTTCAACACCGGGTTGAACACGTTCCGGTAGTTCTGGCTGCGTTGCAGGTAGGGCCGGTAGTCGGCCGTGCTCTTGCCCGCCGCCTTGCCGACCGCGGCCGTCGCCCAATCGTCGAACGCATAGTCCTGCGTCGTCGACACCGATGCGTTGTCGCCGGCATATACGTAGCCGCTCTGCCGGTACTGGTCGAAGCCATGCGCGCTTGCGCTCTGCGTGGTCGTCAGCGCGGTCCAGATGTCGTCGATGCCCGCGCTCGTCAGGTGCTTCAGGTACGCATCCGCGATCAGCGGGATCGACGGGTGGCCGGCCATCGTGAAGGTTTCCGTCTGCGCGAGCGGCCACACCGGCAATTCACCCTTGCCGTTCTGCTTGAACTGCGTGAGCAGCGACTTCACCCAGCCGTCGACGCGTTCGGGCTGCACCAGCGTCATCAACGGCGACTCGGCGCGGAAGGTGTCCCACAGCGAGAACGTCGACGAATAGTCGAAGCCCGGATTCGCGTGCTTGCTCGTGGTCGGCGGCGACGTCGTGCCGTCGTTGGTCGAATCGGTGCCGACGTAGCTGCCGTCCGCATTGTTGTAGACGGTCGGCGCGAGCATCGTGCGATACAGCGACGTGTAGAACATCGTGCGCTGGTCGGCGCTGCCGCCCTTGATCCGGATCCGGTCGAGCGCGGCGCTCCACGCGCGTTCGGCCGCGCCGCGCACCTGGTCGAACGACTTCGCGCCGACTTCCGCTGCGAGATTGGCCTGCGCATCCGCGATGCTCGACGGCGAGATGCCGACCTTCACCGTGACCGCGCCGCCGCCGTCGTTGCCGTCGGCGAACGTCAGGTAGGCCTTGAAGCCGTCGGCGCTGAACGCGACGTTCTTCGTATCGAACGGCTTCGAGAAACGCGCGACGAAATACGTCGGCTTGTTGTTCGCCCAGTTGTTCGTGATCTCCCAGCCGGCGATCGTCTGCGCATCGATGACCTGGATCTTGCCGCTCGCGGTCGAGCCGCCGATCGGGTTGTCGATGCTGACGATCATGCTGCGCTTCTGCGCAGCCGCGCTCGGGAAGTACGTGTAGCGATGCACGCCCGCATGCGAGGTGGCCGTCATCTCCGCGAGGATCTTCGCGCCCTGCACGTTCCACGGCGTGTTGCCGCTGCCGACCGGCGCCATCTTCACGCGGTAGTAGCCGGGGCTCGCGGTTTCGTCGTCGTGGCTGAACGACGCGTTGTAGGTGATCGATGAATCGGCAGCGACTTTCGCCAGCGTCGCGGTGTCGACCGGCGCCAGCGTCGGCAGGAACCGCACTTCGCCGCCCGAGCCGATGCCGGTACCCGACAGGTGCGTATGCGTGAAGCCGGTGATGAGCGGATCGTCGTACTGGTAACCCGACGTGCGATCCCAGTTCCACGGCAGCGTGTGCGCGCCGCCGGTCGTGTCCGGCCCGAGCTGCACCATCCCGAACGGCACGGTCGCGCCCGGGTACACGTGGCCGTGACCTCGCACGCCGCTGCTCCAGTCCGCGTTGATGTCGAGATTGGCGGTGCCGATCATCGGGTCGACGCTGTGCAGCACCGACCGCTTGGCCGCGCCACTGTTTTCGCCTTGATCGTTCTGATCGCCCTGGTCGTTCTGGTTGCCTTGATCGTTCTGGTTGCCCTGCGCATTCGACATCTGCGCGAGCACGCTTGCATCCGTCGGCGACTGATCGCCCCCGCACCCCGACAGCACGGCAAGGCACCCGATACCCACCACATGACGTAGCTTCATCCGTTCGTCCCTCCCTCTCTCTGCGTCGATCCTGTTGGCCAGAACCGCTCGTTGATCTCCACGACCGTTACGGCGCGCTCGCCGGCTGCGGGAACGACGGCATCGCCGATGCGTCGGTGCCCCACGTCGTGGCGCTCGCATCAGTCGTCATCGAATACGACAGCTTCCCGCCCTTCGCGATCTGCTCGAACGGCAGCCACGCGGTCGAGTACGGTGCGCCGTTCAGCTTCAGCGACTTCACATAGAACGACGCGCTGTCGCTGGAGCCTGCTCCCGGCGCGACGATGTGCAGCAGACGGTAGCTGCCGTCCTTCTGCCCGACGCGCACGGTGATCTTCTCGAACTGCGGGCTCGACACGGCGACGCCGCTCACGCCCGGCACGACCGGGTAGAGACCGAGCGCGGCCCACACGTACCAGCCCGAGATCGCGCCGAGATCGTCGTTGCCCGGCAGCCCGGCCGCGCCGGTGCCGAACTCGTTCGCGAGCGACGCATGCAGCACGCGCTGCGTATGCGACGGCGCACCGGCCCACGCGTAGACCCACGGCACGGCCATCGTCACTTCGTTGCCGACGTAGAAATACGGCTGCACGGTGCCGATGTTCAGGTGCGTGAAGAACGTATCGAGCCGCTTGACGACCGGGGCGGCACCGCCGGCCTGCGCGACCACGCCGGCAAGATCGTGCGGCACGTACCACGTGTATTGCTCGGAATTGCCTTCCATGAAGCCCGTGCCGTCGGTGACCCACGCGCCGGCCGACGTCTTCGGCTGGATCGCACCCTGATCGACCAGGTTTTGCCAGTTGCCGCTCGACTTCAGCAGCGTGCCGGCCGTCGCCGTATCGCCGAGCGCCGTCGCGAAGCGCGACACCGCGAAATCGCGCACCGCGTATTCGAGCGTGTTCGATGCGGTCTGGTTGTCGCCCGAGCCCGACGACGGCACGTAGCCGAGCCGGTCGTAGTCCGCGCGGCTGCCCATCACCGGCGTGCCGGCGCACGCGGCGCCCGGCGCCGTGCTGCGCTTCATGATCGACAGCGCGGCCTGTGTGTCGAAGTTCGTCGCGCCGAACGCATGCGCGTTCGCGACGATGATCGAGCCCGCGTCGCCCGGCATCACGGCCGTCTCGGTATTGAAGTACGCCCAGCGCGGGAACGCGCCGCACGCCTTCGCATCGAGCACGAGCGATTGCACGATGTCGCTGGTCCGCACCGGATCGAGCAGCGCCTGCAACTGGATGAACGAACGGTCGATGTCCCAGCCGGAGAAGTTCGCGTACATCGTGCGGCCTTTCTCGACCTGCTTCGTCGGCGCAGACGATGCGCCGTTCGACGCATAGAAGTCCGGATACTGGCCGTTCACGTCGTTGAACACGTTCGGGTGCAACGACGCGTGATACAGCGCGGTGTAGAACTTCGTCTTGTCGGCATCGCTGCCGCCCGTGACCTGAATCGCGTTCAGGCGCGCATTCCAAGCGGCGCTCGCCGCGCTGCGCACTTTGTCGAAGCGCCAGTTCCGGCTGCCTTGCGCATCCGTTTCCGGATTCTCCGCGCGCAGGTTCGCCTTCGCATTCGCTTCGCTGACGAACGAGACGCCGAGCTTCATCATCACGTCGGGATGCTTGCGGTCGACATTGAAGGTGACGGTCACGGGGCTGTTGTTCGACAGCGCCGGCTTCGCCGCGAACGGCTGGCTGAATTCCGCGTAGTAGTAGACAGGCACCGCATGTCCGGCCCAGCAGAATCCGCCGCCCGCGATCGTGCCCGACAGCGCGCGGTCGCCGACCTGGCTGATCGTGTCGCTCGTCGTGCCTTGCGCGCGATTGTTCAGCACGGTCGGATCGATCGCGATCGTCGCTTGCTGGCCCTGCGCGAGCGCTGGATACGTGAAGCGCGCGAAGCCGGTGCGCACCGTCGTCGTCAGCTCGGCCGTGATGCCGTTGCCGAGCGTGACGCCGTAGTAGCCGGCCTGCGCGGTTTCATTCGCGTGAGTGAAGCTGGCCGGTGTGCCGGCGTCGCCGGGCGCGAGCTGCGGCATCACGTTCAGGTAGCCGCCGTTCGCCCAGCAGCCGGTGCCGCTCAGGTGCAGGATGCTGAACGCATTGATCGACGTGTCGCCGTACCAGTAGCCGCCGGAGAAGCCGGAGCCATCGCCCTTGCTGCTGTCGTATTGGGCGGTCGGCGTCATCGGGCTCCATTGCATCATCCCGAACGGCACGGTGGGCCCCGGGAACGTGCCGCCGCCGAGGCCCGAGCCGACCGGGTCGGCCGGCTGGTCGGTCGCGTAGTCGGTGCCGATCAGCGGATTGACGTACTGCGCGACGCGGAGGTCGACGTTTTTCTTCGACGCTTCGTTGCCGTTGCTGTTGTCGTTGCCGCCGTTGCCGTTTTCATTGCCTTGCGACTGCGCGGCAGCCGACATGTTTGCAGCCGCCACCGACGGCGAATCGCCGTCGCCACCGCAAGAAGCCAAGGCAACACACAGCGCCAACAGCGCCGTTCCCCACCCCCAGTTCCTCGACATCGCCTGTCTCCGTATCGTTCTTGAATCAGAATGTTGATTCGAACTACTGAGCTTTGAATCAGGATGCTTTTGATGAATTCCGCTTGCCCGGCCGATCGGTCGAAAATCCCGGGTGCGTGTCGTTATTTCCGAATTCGCACACCTGGAAAACAATGCGCCGGCATGTCGAAATGCCGGCGCCCAGGAACGGACAATGGGCACAAGCGTGCCCAAATAAACGTGTTTTCTCTACCCCGTATTTTTACGAATTTTTATTTTGTTTATCTAAACAAGAGGCAATTGATTCAGTTTTTATGCGGAATGGGGCCGTGGATATGCGATTGGCGATTGGCAATTACCGTTGACGCCACGGCTTGTTTAGACCGAGCGACAAAGTCGACACGACTGAACGTATCGCAATCGACATGGACTCCCGAATCGACTCGAGTCTCGCAGTCAACCGTTGATCGTTGCCTCCACGCGCTCCACACTCGTCAGTACATCAACCAAGTCGGGCACGTTTCGGAAGATCATTCCGGTCATGGCGGCATAGTCACGCCGCAGCGTATCGAGCATTCCGTTGGACGGCATCAGCGTAAACGCTCCGTGACGAGCGATGTCGAGCCGCAAATCGGGGCTACCGAAGAAGAGGCGCGCATGACGGGCACAGTCTTCAGCCAGCTCGACATTTCCCATCCATTTCGATGCCTCCGGATTGCGGAGCAACTGGTGAACATCGTAGTAATGCCGGGAAACACGTTGACCGCCGTGACGCAGTTCTCCACGCTGCTCAAACCATTGCCGCAGACCATGAAGGATCACGATCTTGTCCCAGAAGGTGCGCTCGGGTTGAACGGTCACCACATTCGTTACACGCAAATCGAGATGGGCCAGATCGTCTGCAACGTAGGGACTGATGGTCGTCATTGCATGCGGGTCCAGTGCCGACTTTGCCCCTGACTCGATCTTGACGGCGGAACGGATGTATTCGTCCTGTCGGGCTGTCGCGGCCGGATACCAGAAAAGCAGGCTCTGCCCGTCTGCATCGTCCGGATCAGGTTCCAGCTTGAAACCCTGCGGAACAAGTCGCGTGGCGCAGTCGCGCAAACCGGCGTTGAATTCTCCCTGGATAAAGTCCCGGCAAGCGTCACGTATTGCGTCGAGCCGGAGACGACGCTGCTTTCCGCTCAGGGTCTCGAGTTCTGCAGGCTCGACTTGTTGCCCGAGATCGGCCCGAAATACCGTGATATCGATATCTTCCGAAAAGCGTGAAATCAACCCGAACCCTTTGGACAGGGACGTGCCCCCCTTGAACAGGAGGCGAGGGCCGCCCGGAGGCAACCCGTTGAACAATGCATCCAGAACCCAACAGACCCAGAAATCCTTCTCGACGTTCTGTACCGCCGTGCCAAGGCGTGTCGCCGTGCCGATGAACAAATCCCGACGATCCGCGTCGCTGGCAGCAATGATTTCCCGAAATGCCCCGTTCATCGATGGTCCTTGCCCGTATTCGATGGCGCGATTGTCTTACCAGGTTCCACAGAGAAATCTGGCGAGGGCGAGTCAGCAAGTACCTGATCGAACGAAGAGATCGAACGAAGGAATTCCTGCATCCAGGCCGGTAATTGCGCAAAACCCTGAGCGAGGTCGGCGGCAATGTCTCGGCCATGCTTCGGATCTGCGAAGATAAACTTGAGCCGGACACGAATCCTGTCCCCGTCGCCCGGCAGCATATCCTTGAGCCAATGAAGCGCCTGCACGACGCGCATCGCGGGTCGCCCCGCCCAGTAAAGGCGACTGGGCGCGGTCTGTTTGAAATCGATTCGCAGTCCGTCCAGTTGAACCGCGCGCCGGCGCGCGTCGGTATGAATCGTCACTCGCGCAGGGACCCCATCCGTCAGCCCGAGATCGTTGGCTGCCGTCATGCCGTCGACCAGCAGACGCAGTTGATCGCGACGGGCAATTGCGTCGAGCACGGCACGATAATCCGGCGCCGTCGGGCGCCTGGTTAATCGATTGATCACCGGGAGGTCGTACAACCCTCGGTCGATGCGACGCAGAATCCCGCTTGCGACTAGACGTTGCAAGGTCTTGTCGATCACGTCGCGTGAGCCAAGACGCGCGAAATCGGCGGGCACCCAGACAGTACCAGGGCCTGCTGCGCTGACGAGCGAGGTGATACGGGTACTGACGTCGGACATGCAAAATCTCCTTGTCCGAAATTTGTATACATTTTCAGGACAAAAATCAAGACATAAATGTCCGAAAAAAATATACAAATTTCGGACATTTATGTCACATGCCTCGTCTGGGCGAGTCATCGAGTGACTTGAAGCGGGCCGCGTCAGGCTTGCTTCGGCAGATCGACATAGTCTTCGAGTTCGCCCGCGATATAAAGCCGCTTGCCGATTCGCGGGTATTCGCAGACATCGTGTTCGAGCCGCTGCCCGCCGACGAGCAGCTCCAGCGGCGTATCGCCGGTGTTCTGCACCGTATGCGCTTCGCCGCCGCGCGGAAAGCCCAGAAAATCGCCGGGCCCGATTGCCTCGGTGCGCTCGCCGATCGTGACCGCGCCCGTACCGGACAGCACGTACACGAACTCTTCTTCGTACAGGTGACGGTGATACTCGGCCGATTCGTGACCGGGCATCAGCGTGAGCAGGTGAATGCCGAATTGCGTCAGGCCGGTCAGGTCGCTGAGTTGTCGCTTGAGACGAACGGCATTGGGATTCAGCGAATGCACCGCACGCGTCGGTTCCATCTTCGCGATATCGGCGGCCTTCAGCAGTTCCCGGGGAAAGGGAGTCGACATGGGGATCTCACAAGCGTGAATGCTTCGGTTGAACGCTGCGCCCGCGTGGCGCGCGCAGCGGCCATTGTCCGACATTTTCACGCTTGCAGAGATGTCGCGAACCGCGCCATCGCGCGTGGCTAGCGCGCGCAATCGGCCAGCAGGTTCGCCAGCACCGACGCGCCTTGCGCGAGGTGCACCGGATCGGCATCTTCCGCTTCGTTGTGGCTCAAGCCGGCCTTGCACGGCACGAACACCATCGCGGAAGGCGCGACGTACGACAGGTTCACCGCGTCGTGCCCCGCGCCGCTGCACATCTCCTTGTACGGATAGCCGGCGGCAGCCGTTGCCTGCCGCACACGCTCGACGCATTCCGCATCGAACACCACCGGCTCGTATTCGGCGATCGTCTGCACCTGCACGCTGGTGCCGCGCAGCGCGGTGCGCTCAACGCAGATCGCTTCGATGTCGGCGACCAGTTGCTGCAACGCCGGCCGCGACGGGTGGCGCACGTCGACGCTGAACCGGACCTTGCCCGGAATCGTGCTCGGCGAGTTCGGCTGGCACGCGACATGGCCGACCGTCACGCGCGCATCGTCGTCGAACGCGTGGCCGTGCTCGACGATCGCCGCGATCATCGCGGCCGCCACGCCCATCGCGTCACGGCGCACGCTCATCGGCGTCGTGCCCGCATGCGATTCGAAGCCGGTCACCGTGACGTCGAGTTCGTAGATGCCCTGCACGCCGGTCACGACGCCGATCGGCAATCCGGCCTGCTCCAGCACCGGCCCTTGCTCGATATGCGCTTCGAAATACGCTTTCGGCATCTGCCGCTCGCGCGCGGGACCGGCGAAGCCCGTGCGTTCGAGTTCGTCGCGGAGCAGCGCGCCTGTCTGCATGCACGGGCGATCCAGTGCGTAGTCGAGATCCAGCGCGCCGGCATAGACGGCCGAGCCCATCATGCCCGGCGTGAAGCGCGAACCCTCTTCATTGGTCCACGCGACGACGTCGATCGGATGCCGCGTCGCGATGCCGTGCTCGTTCAGCGTACGAATCGCTTCGAGGCCGGCCAGCACGCCGTAGACACCGTCGAAGCGGCCGCCGAGCGGCTGCGTGTCGAGGTGGCTGCCGCACGTCACGGCCGGCAAGCCGGGTTCCGTGCCCGGCCGGCGAGCGAACACGTTGCCGATTGGATCGATGCGGATCTCGCACCCGGCTGCTTCGCACCACGCGATGAAGCGGCGCCTGCCGAGCGCGTCGTCGTCGCTCAGCGCGAGCCGGCAGCTGCCGCCGTGCGCGGTCGCACCGATCGTCGCCATCTCCATCAGTGAATCCCACAGCCGTTGCTGGTTAACGAGAATCATCGTGACCGCTCCTGAAAAGCACCGAGCATATACACTCGACCCAATAAGAAAAATCCAAGATTTCGTTGTGGACGATAATTTTTTCTTGTCACCTGGCGTCCCGCCCGGAACCCCGTGCTTCCTTCGCATTCGGATCGGTCACCCATGAAGCTCAAGCAGCTCGATGCGTTTCTCGCGGTCGCCGAGCATCGCACCATCCGCGGCGCGGCACGTGCGCTCGGCGTCACGCAACCGGCAATCAGCAGCATCGTGCGCGAGCTCGAACAGGAACTCGGCGTGCCGCTCGTCGTACGCAGCGTGAAGGGGATTGCGCTGACCGACTATGGCAGCGCGTTTGCGATTCGCGCGCGGCTGATCGTCGAGGAGATCCAGCGCACGCGCGACGAAATCGAGCAGTTGCGGCTGGGTACGACCGGCTCGGTGTCGATCGCGGTCAGCCCGACGGTCGCGCTGACGCTCCTGCCGCGCGCGTTCGCCGCGTTCTCTCGCGACCTGCCCGGCGCAACGCTGAACGTCGACGATGCGCTGACCGCGACGGATCTCGCGCGGCTGCGCGACGGCTCGCTCGACTTCATCGTCACGCATCAGTTGTCGAACGCGATGCCGGACCCCGACGAATTCGCGAGCATTCCGTTGTTCCGTACGGCGTTCGCGGTCGTCGCGAGAAACCGGCATCGGCTTGCGCGCGCCCACTCGCTGCGCGAGCTCGTCGATGCGCAATGGTGCGTGCCGCGCTACGGCGACGGCGGAGACGATCTGGTGCGCTCGATCTTCGTGCCGTTCGGGATCGACGTGCCGAAGCGGGTGGTCCACTGCCCGTCGTTTGCCGCGACGCTCGGGCTCGTGTCGCAAACGGACGCGCTCGGCGTGTTCGCGCGGCCGCTCGCCGACGTCGAACGCAAGTCGCGCGGCATCGTCGTGCTGGATCTCGCCGAGCCGATGCCCGCGTTGACGGTCGCGATCGTGATGCGGCGGCATGCGTTGTTGACGCCGGCCGCGCTGCATTTCATCGAATGCTTGAAGGTTGCGGCCGAGGCGGTTGCGGGGAACGCGTTTCCCGACTCGGTGGGCTGACGATTCGGGGTATGCGGCGCGCGTGATTGTGTGCACCTCCGCGCGCGCCGCCGCCGCTCAGCGCACGTGCACGCCGCGCAACTCCGTCAGCAAGGCCACGAGACGATCGATGTGCGCGTCTTCGGTACGCCACGACGACACGCTGATCCGGAACGCAGGCCGACCCTGCCACACCGTCGCGCCGAACCACACGTCTCCCGACGCCTGCGCGGCCGCGAGGATCGCCGCCGTTTCATCGTCGGTGCCGGCGCGCACGAGCACCTGGTTCAGCACGACGCGGTTCAGCACGTCGTAGCCGGCGGTACGCAGGCCGTCCGCGACCCGCGCCGCCTGCGCGCAATGCTGCTCGACCATCGTGGCCACGCCGGCGCGGCCGAGCGAACGCAGCGCGGCCCACACGGGGATGCCGCGCGCGCGTCGCGAGAACTCGAGGTTCAGGTTCTTCTGCGCGTCCTGTGCGCCGCTCAGGTAGACGGCGTCGCTGTTCATCGCGGTCGCGAGCGCGGCCGCGTCGCGGCAGATCACCATCGCGCCGTCGTACGGCGTGTTGAGCCACTTGTGGCCATCGGTCGTCCAGCTGTCCGCGCCGTCGATGCCGTCCGTCAGTACGCGCTTCGACGAGGCGCGGGCCCACAGGCCGAATGCGCCGTCGACGTGCACCCACGCACCGGCCGCCTTCGCGGACGGAATCAGCGCCGCGAACGGATCGAACTCACCGGTGTTCACTTCGCCGGCCTGCACGCAAAGGATCGTCATGTCGTCGAGCGGCGGCAATTGCGCCGGGTCGATGCGGCCGTGCGTGTCGACCGGCGCGACGATGAGGCGCTTCATCCCGAAACCGAGCACGCGCAGCGCCTTCTTCACCGTGATATGTGCAAGCTCGGAGATCACGACCTTCACTTCGGGCGCGCCGATCAGGCCGTCCGCGTCGACGTCCCAGCCCTTGCGGGCGAGCAGCGCGCGCCGCGCGGCCACCAGCGCGACGAGCGTGCAGGCCGTCGCGCTCGTGCCGAAACCGACCGCACTGCCTTCAGGCAACCCGAGCACGTCGACGACCCAGCGCGCGGCCTGGCGCTCGATCGTCGCGGCCACCGGTGAATTCGCATACGACGACGCGCACTGGTCCCACGCGAGCATCAGCCGCTCGGCCGCCGCCGCGGCCGGCAGCGCGGCGCCGATCACGAAGCCGAAGTAGTTCG